>CALGGX010000581.1 GCA_937916025.1 uncultured Selenomonadales bacterium | reverse complement strand
GCAGGTGAGCAGCCCTTCGGCGTGCCTCAGTTTGAGAACTACGGCAAGGCTCTGATGGGCCGCGCGGACGGCAAGATCGATCAATCAATCGATGCAACGAAACATTACGCCGTCAACGGGGCGGTGTTTTACGCGAAGAAGATCATCGAAGGCTCGACTTACAAAAAAATCTTCGCCTTCGGCAATGTCGGCGATCGAAAACATCACATCATCAAGCCGGTGTTTGTCGGCGGCGACGGCATCAAAGAGTTGCCGACGGTCGAGACATTCAAAAACTTCACTGCCGAAAACATCGACGCGTATTATCTGCGCATGGTGTGCGGGCAGGAGTCGGAGCGCGATATCGAGCTTAAGACGATCATCAATCGGGCAAAAGAACTGCACGAGCATCTTCGCAATTACGGTCAGCTGGGCGAGGACGAGAAGCCGCTCGTCGTCTCGGCAATTCTGCTCGCGCTCGCCGAGAAGCCGTTCGGTTTTCACTTCGATCTGTTGACGGGCGATTCGATCAAAAACGACGGCACAAAAATTTTTGAGCATCTCGAAAATCACTTGAGTCGCGCGCGCGTGCATCCCGAAGTCAAAAAGCAGCAGGTACTCAATCAATTCACTCTGATCAAGGATCGACCGTTGCTCAATACGATCAATAAAAGCCTCGGCAAGACGCCGTTACGATTCTTCACCGAGTACATCGAGACTTACATTTACGATGCGGTTGTCGAAAACTCGCCGGAGGATTATCTCGGGCGGTTTTACGGCGAGTTCGTTTCGTATTCCGGAGGCGACGGGCAATCGCTCGGCGTCGTCCTCACTCCGCGACATATAACCGAGCTGTTTTGCGATCTCGTCGAGCTCCGCGCGGATGATGTGGTGTTCGATCCATGTTGCGGCACGGGCGGTTTTCTGATTGCCGCAATGCATCGCATGCTTGAGGCGGCGAAATCGTCCGGCGAGCGTGATCGGATCAAGCAATCGCAAATTCACGGCATTGAAGTCCGCGACGACATGTTTTCAATCGCAACGACGAACATGATCCTGCGCGGCGACGGTCAAAGCAACCTGCTCTGCGCCGATTTCCTGTCGAAAACTGCAGGCGAATTGCAATTGCTCGGCGGCGGAGTGACTGTCGGTTTGATGAACCCGCCTTACTCTCAAGCGAAGAAGAAGGAGACGGCGCATCTTTCGGAGTTGCGATTTATTCGCCAACTGCTTAACTCGATTGTGAGCGGCGGACGCGCGGCGGTGATCGTTCCGGTTTCGGCGATGATCGGCAAGACGAAAGACGACAAAGTAATCAAGCGCGAGATTTTGCAACATCACACGCTCGAAGGCGTGATCAATCTCAACAAAAACACGTTCTATCGGATTGGAACCGTGCCGTGCGCGGCGGTGTTCACGGCAGGCAAACCGCACCCGCCCGACAAACCGGTCAAGTTCATCAACTTCGAGGACGACGGCTTTGAAGTAAAGAAACATCTCGGGCTGATCGAAACCGAGCGCGCGAAAGATCGCAAGCAATATCTGCTCGATTGTTGGCGCGGCAAGATTGATGATGTGCCGTCGAAATTCATGGTCGAAACGACAATTGAAGCCGACGACGAATGGCTGCACTCGTTCTATTATTACAATGACGAACTGCCGACAGAGGCGGATTTCGAGAAGACGATCGCCGATTACCTCACGTTCGAGTTCAATATGATCGTGCACGGGCGCGGGCATCTCTTCGACGGCGATCAAAAAAAAATGCTCCGCCGAATGAAGAAGAATTGATGCAACTCGAAGGGCGGCAGTGGAAGAAGTTTTTGATCGCCGATGTTGCCGATATTGAATCCGGGCAAAATATCAATGAAGACGAACGCGTTAAAGGCAACATTCCGTACATTTCGGCGTCGGCGCAAAGAAACGGCGTCACCGGCTTCGTTGCCAACAACAACAGCACGCTCGAGACGAGATGTCTGTCGGTCAACAGCAACGGCTCGGTCGGCTTCGCGTTTTATCATCCGTACGCCGCATTATACTCGAACGACTGTCGGAAATTGCGTCCGCATTTTGTCGGGGCGGCGGCGGCACGCTTCATTGCCAATCAAATTACTGCGCAACGAGACAAATACAGTTACGGCTACAAATTCAGCACGGCGAGAATGCGACGGCAATTCATTTTTCTGCCCGTGACGACGGACGGCACTCCCGACTTCGAGTTCATGGAACAATTCGTACGCGAGCGCGAGACACGACTCGTTCGGCAATATCTCGATCGGTGCCGCGCGGAGTTGATCGATTCACCAGCACAGGGGGGTGGGGAGAGAAAATTTACGTGGCGATCGTTCGCCGTCCGAGATATTTTCGATCGCATTCGGCGCGGCAAGCGTCTCAAGACCGCCGATCACATTGCGGGCGATAAGCCGTACGTGTCATCGACGGCGACGAATAACGGCATCGACGGCTTTATCGGCAACACGAGCGGCACTCGGACTTTCAGCAATTGCTTGACGGTTGCAAACAGCGGCAGTGTCGGCGAGGCGTTTTGGCATTCTTACGAGTTCATTGCGAGCGATCACGTGACGGCATTTGAATCCGCGCGGATTAATCGATACAGCGGTTTGTTCATTGCGACGTTGATGCGGCGGCTGACCGAGAAGTACAGTTTCAATCGCGAGATCAACGACGTGCGGGTGCGGCGCGAGCGAATTTTATTGCCTGTTGCGGACGACGGCTCGCCGGACTTCGCATACATGGAACAATACGTCAAACATTTGATCGCACAACTTTTGAATCGATACCTCGGAAGGTGATAATCTCAATGCTTTTGAATATAGAACACCTCGACATTTCTTACGGCAAAAATCCGCGCCCGACAGTCGAGGACGTGAGTTTGACGCTCGACGAAGGCGAAATCCTCGCGATCGTCGGCGAGTCCGGCTCCGGCAAGACGACCGTCATTCGCGCATTACTGAATGTGTTGCCGGGCGGCGGCTATGTCTCGCGCGGGTCGATCGTCTTCGACGGTCGCAATCTCCTCGAGCTCGACACCGGCGGTTGGCGATCGCTTCGCGGCAAAGACATTTCCATGATCTTCCAAGACAGCGGCGCGATGATGAATCCGATGTTCACGATCGGCAAGCAGTTCGTCGAATACATACAAACGCACAGCGATCTCGACAAGGCGGCGGCGTATAATATGGCGGTCGAGAAATTGACGCTGATGAATTTGCCGAATCCGCAAAACATCTTAAACTCCTACACGTTCGAGTTGAGCGGCGGCATGCGACAGCGCGTCGGGATTGCAATGGCGATCACGTTTCAGCCGAAATTGCTGTTGGCGGACGAACCGACCTCGGCGTTGGACGTGACGACGCAAGCGCAGATCGTCGGCGAATTGATGTTTATCACGCGCGGCTCGGGAGCGGCAATGATCATCGTCACGCACAATATCGGCGTGGCATCGTATCTTTCCGATCGATTAATGGTTATGAGCCAAGGCAGAGTGGTCGAGTACGGCGCGACGCGAGACGTGATCGAAAATCCGCAGGCAGAATACACGCGCTCACTGCTCCGCGCAGTGCCCGAGATCGGAGGAACGAGATATGTTTAATGCGTAATGCGTAATGCGTAATGCGTAATTAGGAATTAGGAATTAAAAGCTCGTCTCTTTCAATTATGAATTATGAATTATGAATTACGAATTACGAATTGAGGTAATGCTATGTCTGATATCATTATGAGCGTCGAGCACTTGACGAAGAATTTCCCTGTATCGGGCGGCAAGTTTTTGACTGCATGCGACGATATTTCATTCAATGTCCGGCGCGGCGAGACGGTTGCAATCGTGGGCGAGAGCGGTTGCGGCAAGACGACTCTGTTGAAAGCGATCATGAACATGCAATCGCCGACGAGCGGACGGATTGTCTTTCACGGCGAGGACATCACGCAATTGACGGGCGAGGCGAAGCGACAAAATTACCGCCGAATTCAGATGGTGTTTCAAGATCCGACGGCGGCGTTCAATCCGAAAATGAAAATCCGCGACATCATTTGCGAGCCGCTGTTGAATTTCGATCTGATCGGACGAAACGAGATCGATGCAAAGGCGCGCGAATTGTTGACGCTGGTCGAATTGCCGCCGGACTTCGTCGATCGGTATCCGAACAACATGAGCGGCGGTCAGCGACAGAGAGTTGCAATTGCTCGAGCGTTGGCATTGGAGCCGGAAGTGATCGCGTGCGACGAGGCAACGTCCGCGCTCGACGTTTCGGTGCAGGATACGATCATCAAACTGCTCGTCAAACTTCAGCGCGAAAAGGGCATCACTTACATTTTCATTTGCCACGACATGGCGTTGGTGAGTTTGTTCAGCCATCGCATCGCGGTGATGTATCTCGGAAACATGATGGAGAAGCTCGACGGCGACAAACTCAACTCCGCGCGCCATCCCTACACTCGCGCATTGCTGAAGGCAGTCTTTTCGACCGATCAATCGAAGAACGAGTACATCGAAATTCTGCCCGGCGATATTCCGAGCCCGCTCGATATGCCGAGCGGCTGCCCGTTCCAAAATCGTTGCGTGCATTGTCAAGAGCTTTGTCAGAAAGAGAAGCCGACGTTTCGAGAGATCGAGCCGAATCACTTCGTCGCGTGTCATTATCCAATGTAAAATATTGAAGCCTTCCGATTGTCGGGCGGCTTTTTTGTTTGCCATGCAAGCGTCGTAATGATATCATGCAAAAAAAATTCAAATCTGAAATGACAGGCGGTGTTTAAGGTTGGAGACATTTTGTATCGGTGTATCAATCGTCGGTCTGATGATGTTCGCGTACCGAGGCTGGTCGATCATTTTGATCGCGCCGTTTTTTGCGGTACTCTCGGCGATCCTCAGCGAATTTGAAATCATGCCGATCTACAGCGAGCTCTACATGACTCGACTGGCGGAGTACACAAAGACCTATTATCCGGTATTTTTATTCGGCGCGATTTTCGCGAAACTGATGGAGACGGGCGGACTGGCCTCGGCGATTGCCGGAAAGATCATGGATCTGCTCGGCGAGCAACGCGCGCTTTTGGCAGTGCTTCTCGGCGCGGCGGCGTTGACTTACGGCGGCTTGAGC
>CALGGX010000580.1 GCA_937916025.1 uncultured Selenomonadales bacterium | reverse complement strand
CGATCTATCAATCAACAAAATACGTCCGCCAAGTGCGCACGGTTATACTCGACGAGCTTCATCAGGATTACGTGATCGGAGCGCGCGCGCGCGGTTTGAGCGAGTCGACAATACTCTGGAAACACGTCTTGCCGAACGCCGTTCTGCCGTTGATCACGTTGCTCGGCATGTCAATCGGTTGGTTGCTCGGCGGCGTTGCCGTGATTGAGATCGTCTTCAGTTGGCCCGGCATCGGCAACATGGCGGTGCGCGCGATCATGATGCGAGATTATCCGCTGATTGAAGGCTTTGTGTTGTGGATTGCGATCGCCTATATGTTCATCAATTTCCTCGTCGACTTGTCATACACGCGGCTCGATCCGAAATTGCGGAAGGGAGAACAACATTAATGGAGTTCATCAAACGAAATCGGCTGTTTGCATTTTACACCGCGCTCGTCGTTCTGATTTTGCTGATTGCGGTATTCGCGCCGTGGCTCGCGCCGCAAGACCCTTACGACGGCAATTTGAAAAACGTCCTGCAGACTCCGTCGCCGGAACATCTGCTCGGCACGGATAAACTCGGGCGCGACACATTTTCGAGAATCATCGCCGGCACTCAAGTCTCGCTGTTCATGACAATTTGCCTGGTAATGTTGCTGGCGATTGTCGGCTCGATTGTCGGCATCACTTCCGGCTACTTCGGCGGCAAGATCGAAATGGTTTTGATGCGCTTTGCCGATATGATGTTGTCCTTCCCGGGCGTGGTGCTCGCGATTGCAATCGCCGGAATTCTCGGCGGCAGCATCGTCAACACGATCATTGCATTGCTCGCGGTCGGCTGGGCGAAATACGCCCGACTTGTCCGAAGTCTCGTCATCAAACTCCGACACAACGACTTCATCATTGCCGCGCAAGTCAACGGCACCAAAACCGTCGACATTTTGACGCGCCACATTCTGCCGAACATCCTGCCGATGGTCGTAATAACATGCGCCATGGATATCGGCACGATGATGATGGAGATCGCCGGACTTTCGTTCCTCGGATTCGGAGCTCAACCGCCCACGCCCGAGTGGGGCTTGATGCTCAACGAAGGGCGGCAATACATTCAAACCGCGCCGTGGCTGATGATTTATCCGGGGCTGGCGATCTTCATCGTCGTGGCGATTTTCAATCTCTGGGGAGACAGTCTGCGTGACGTGCTCGATCCTCGTCAAGGCAGTCGATGATACATTCAATCGAAAGGAGATTTTTTTTGATGAAGAAAAGACTGAAACTGTTTACGAAGGCGTTGAAACTCGGCTTGTGCGGGGTGTTGACGGCGGGCTTGATTGCCGGTTGCGGCGG
>CALGGX010000579.1 GCA_937916025.1 uncultured Selenomonadales bacterium | reverse complement strand
ACAATACCGTGCAGGCGTTGGGCGAAATTCGCGCTAACATTCTTAACGCCGCAAACGGCACCAACAATTACACCGATCGTCAAAACATGCAACGCATGATCGAGCAACGCATTCAACAGATTGACAACAATGCGGGCGTCGAGTACAACGGTCGTCGTCTCCTCAACGGCACTCAGAATTTGACTGTCGCGGGCGTCACCGGCTACGATAACATTCGTATCGCAAACTTGACGAGCCGCAGTCTCGGTTTGACGGACGACAACGGCAGAGTCAACATCAATCTTAATGACAATGCCGGAATCGAAAACGCGCTTAATCGAGTGAACAATGCGCTCGACATTGCGCGCGGCACGACCGGGACGCTCGATAATGCGATCGAAGACTTGGATTTCGAGTCCGCGCTCGACATCGAGACGACGCTCGGTGTTCAACAACAGGGACTCGAGTTACAGGCAGAGCGATTCACGACGATGGAAGAGAATGAACTCGAAGCGGCGTCGACGATCAATGATTCCAACATCGCGCGGGAAATGACCAACCTTCGGACGCAACGCGCGCAAGAACAGTTGGCTCTCTTCGCCACGCAGATGTTCAATCAAAACCGCGCCAACATTCTTAATCTCCTCGGAACGCAATGACATTGCGGGCATAGTTCATCGGTAGAACGCGAGCTTCCCAAGCTTGAGAGGTGGGTTCGATTCCCATTGCCCGCTCCAATTCGATATTTTTTGCAATGATATAGATTTTTCGGATGCGATACAGAGTCGCATCCTTTTTTTCATTTCGGAATAAAAAAAAACGCCGACGCGATATCGGCGAACGATGGAAGCTGAAAATTGTTTGAATTGACAACAGGGACGAAAAAAAATCCGCGTGTTGCGGAAAATGATCTAATCGGCTGAAAAAAGATTAATGTCGACGCCTGCCAAGGACGCCGCACTTGTCGCCGACTGTTTGACGCTTGCCTGACTGAAAGTCACAACCGCCGAAGAATCTCGCGTGAGCTCCGACAAACCGATCATTCTCGCCGAACGATTTGAATTCGACAACGGAGTTCTGAAAAAATTTTTATTGCCGCCGCCGTTCAGCGGACTGTTGACTTGAACGGAATCCTCACTCGAAACAATGTCATCGACTTTGGAAATCCACAATGGGATCAACCTCCTGTCCTGCCGATTAATCATCGGCATTTTATTTTTTATCGGCTTTGCGGGAAAAATTCTTAAGCCGAGCGTCGAGCGGCTTGATAAAAAAAATCTTCATGTTATAATTTAAGAGATGATTTATCGGCGAAAATTTTTTTGGAGGCGATCACATTGTCGATGAAGAAGTTGACGGCAGTGATGTTGAGTGCGGGGATGCTGTTCGGCTTCGTCGGGCACGCGATGGCGGAGAAAAAAATCGTCATCAACTCCGCGAGCCGTGAACTTGTGTTGTATGACGGCAACAGCAAACTCAAAGTTTTTCCGCTCGGACTCGGCAAACCTTCAACGCCGACGCCTTACGGCTATTACAAAATCAATACGAAGGAGATCGATCCGCCGTGGATTGATCCGAGCAATCCGGAATATGAAGTTCCCTCGGGAGAAAGCAATCCGCTCGGCTATCGCTGGATGCAAATCAAAGGCAATTACGGCATTCACGGTACCAATCGCCCCGACAGCATCGGCTATTACGTGTCTAACGGTTGCATTCGCATGCGCGAGGCGGATGTCGAAACGCTTTTCGATATGGTTGAAATCGGCACGCCGGTTGAGATCACTTACAATCGCGTTGTCGTCGAGAAAATGCCGGACGACAACATTGCGTATTCGATTTATCCCGACGGTTACGGTTGGCAGACGATTGACGCGGCGTATGTCAATCAATGGTTGCAACCGTACGGCGTGGCGGCGTTCGAGAGTGATGAAGAAATTGATCGAAAGATCATGAATTCGGACGGCGAGCGAACTTTGATCGGCAAGGCGTATCCGATTGATGTCAACGGTCAGCGATTGGAGCCGTATGAAAAAGACGGGCGCAAATTCGATGCGAAGGCAGTCATACGCGCGGGGATAACGTATTTGCCGGCGATTCCGATTGCGATGGCGGTGCGGACGAAAATCGAATGGCGCGCGGGCGAAGCGACTTTGAAGACGACGTACGGAGAAGTTGTCGGTTTCGAGCGCAAGAAACAGATCTACGTCAACGCGGATGATGCGATCGTGTTGTTTCATCTCGACGGCGGCTTGCAAAGCAAGGTGTACACTCTGAATACGGTCGAGCAGACGAAGTTGGAAGTCGAGCCGGAACCGCAACCCGAGAAGAAATCCGACGCGAAAAAATCTGACGAGAAGAAATCTGACGAGAAGAAATCCGACAAGCGTTCCGACAAAAAAGTCGACGATGAGAAGAAGTCCGAGGTCGAGAAGAAGTCAGAGAAGAAGAAAAAATCCGTTGGCAAGAACGAATCCG
>CALGGX010000578.1 GCA_937916025.1 uncultured Selenomonadales bacterium | reverse complement strand
AAAGTTGGAAAAAACGAATCCATCGACAGTGCTCTCCGCCGCTTTAAGCGTACCTGTCAGAAGGCAGGCACACTTGCTGAAGTACGCAAACGCGAACATTACGAGAAACCGAGCGTCCGCCGCAAGAAGAAATCTGAGGCGGCTCGCAAACGCAAGTTCCGTTAATCCGAACGCCTGAAGAAAAAACATGCCGCTGTCTTTCAATGTATTGACGGCGGTTTTTTCATGATTGCTTAAAAATAGCTTGATTTTTTGACAATTAGTTAGTACAATCAATTTTGTTTTAGAATGTAAATGAATTGATCGATAGATACTTGAATTTGATCGGAGAGGAGAACGATATGCAATATGCCTGAAGCACAAGCTCCGCAAGCATCGGACAATAACAATATCAACAATCGAACGGCGATCATATCGCTCGTTAAAATTCTGCAGCATTACGGCGTCAAAAATGTTCAACAGATTTTGGAAAAACATAAAGATGTGATGGATTATCAGCTCGAATGGAAGAAGCTGAAAAAAATTGCGCAGAAATACAGAGTGAGGGCGGCGATCATTCGCCCGACCATCGATGAGCTTCGCGAAGTCGAATTTCCCGCAATTGCAAAAATGAATGACGGAGCTTTTGTTACGATCGGCAGTGCCAATGACGAAGTCGTTCTGATGCTCGATCCGAGAGACAAAAAACCGTCTGCAATATCGGTAAAACAGTTCGTCGAGTCTTGGACGAACGAGATGATGGTCTTCTCGGCAAAATTCAGTTGGGATTTTTTCAAGAAGAAATACAACATCGATTGGTTTTGGATGGTGATCAAGCGGTACAAAAAACCGCTGACGGAAGTGTTAATCGCGTCATTCTTCCTGCAATTGATGGGAATAGGAATGCCGCTGATAACGCAGGTCATAATCGATAAAGTCATAAGCAACAACGGCATGTCGACACTGATGGTGATCGGTTGCAGTATGGTCGTCTTCTTCATAATGCAAGGGCTGATTACGTTTATGAAGACGTATCTGATGAACCATACGACAAACAAACTCGACGCGATACTCGGCACGCGAATGTTTCGGCATTTGATTGCATTGCCTCTGCCGTATTACGAGCGGCGACGCGTCGGCGATACGCTTTTGCGTGTCGGCGCGGTCAACGGTATCCGAAACTTCTTCACCGGCACCGGACTGAGTACAATCCTCGACGTGACGTTTTCGTTTGTTTTTATTGCCTTCATGTTCTGGTACAGCGTGCCGCTGACGTTGATTGCGCTGATCACGATTCCGCTCTACGTCATTCAAAACATCTGGGCGGTGCCGATCATTCGCCAAAAGATCAAAGCCGTCTGGCGGACGATGGCAATGAACAACGCATTTCTGATTGAGTCAATCACGAACATCGAAACAATCAAAGCGTTGGCAGTCGAGCCGCAATTCAATTACAAATGGGAGAACCTGCTTGCTCGCAATATCCGAACGAATTTCGAGCAAATGAAATTCAATCTTTTTGTCAACGCGTTCAGCAACTGCGTACAGGGTTTGATCACGATGGCAATCCTGTGGTACGGCGGACATATGGTTATGAACGGCGAATTCACGCTCGGACAATTGATTGCATTTCAAATGATCTCGCGTCAAGCACTCGGACCGATGACGAATTTGTTGACGATGTGGCCGAGAATTCAGATGGTCGGCTTGTCATTGGAACGTATCGGCGATATTCTCAATACCGGCGCGGAGCCGATTACGAAAGACATGGGTAAACGCGGCGCGCCGCGCGTCGACGGTGCGATCTCGATTCAAGATGTATCTTTCCGATATCGTCTCGATCTGCCGTTGGTTCTGAAGAATATCAACTTGGAAGTCGAGCCCGGCATGAAAGTCGGTATAGTCGGTCGCTCGGGGTCCGGAAAATCGACATTGACAAATCTCGTGCAACATCTTTACGCGCCGGAAGTCGGCACGATCGTAATCGGCGGCATCCCGACGCGCGACGCGAACTTGGCATGGTTGCGCAGTCAAATCGGCGTCGTCATGCAGGAAAATTACCTGTTCAACTCGAGCGTGCGCGATAACATAGCGGTCGGGCGTCCGACGGCGACAATGGACGAGATCATCCGCGCGGCTCGACTTGCCGGTGCACATGACTTCATTCTCGAGCTGAAAGAGGGCTACGATACGAAAGTCGGCGAGCGCGGCGATGCATTGAGCGGCGGTCAGCGACAACGTGTTGCAATCGCCCGTGCTTTGTTGTCGAATCCGCCGATCTTGATTTTCGACGAAGCGACTTCGGCATTGGATTATGAATCCGAGCGCATCATCTTAAACAACATGGAAGCAATCGGCGCGCGGCGGACGATGTTGATAATCGCGCACAGATTGAGTGCCGTTCGGAAATGCGATAAGATCATTGTCATTGACAAGGGCGAGATAGTCGAGTCCGGCACGCATGATCAGTTGCTCGCGATGGGCGGTTTGTATCGATATTTGTACGATCAGCAGGAAGGAAAGTAACAGTCGAGGTGATAATTCGATGAGAAAATTTTGGAACTGGCTCGTTCACGGCGATGAGCGTGAGAAGGAAACGGAGTTCCTGCCGGCGATATTGGAAGTCACCGAGACTCCGCCTTCGCCGACAGGGCGGGTGATAATGTGGTCGGTGCTCATTCTGCTTGTTGTGGCATTGGCATGGGGCATCCTCGGGCACATCAACGAAGTGGCGGTTGCCGAGGGCAAAATTATTCCGACCGGTCAGATCAAGACCGTGCAGGTCAAAAACAAAGGCATTGTCGAGGAGATCAGAGTCAAGGAAGGCGATTACGTTCAAGAAGGCGACGTGCTCGTGGTGCTCGATCCGACGACGACAACCGCCGATTACGACAGTCTGAAAAAGCGCGCGGCTTACTATAAGCTCGACATTCAGCGATTGACTTCGGAGTTGACGGGGCAGCCGTTCATTCCGGCGAAAGATCCCGATCTCGAAGCGCATGATCTTGCCGCCGAGCTTGCACTTTATCAAAGCCGCACGAACGATTATCAAACGCAGCGGCAGTCGAGGCAAGACGTAATTGCACAGCGACAGGCAAGACTTCAGGCATCGCAGGCAACTTATGAGAAATACAATGCCGGTTTGCAAATTGCGCGGGATAAAGAGTCGCGTCTTCAACAATTGATTGCCGAGAGCGCGATCTCGGAGTTCCAACTCCTTGAACAACAGAAAGAGACGATCGAATACGAGAAGAACGCGCAGGCAGAGCTCGACTCGATCAATTCAATCCGCGCGGAGATTGCCGAAGCCGAGCAGAATCTCGCAAACATCGACGCATCTTATCGCAAAGATATCATGACTTCGCTGGTCGAGGCGAAAAAAGAGTACTATTCGATCACCGAGTCGATCAAGAAAGCGGAAGAAGATGCGCGGCTCGCGACGATTTACGCGCCGACGAGCGGCAAGGTGTACAATCTCGCAATTCACACGATCGGCGGCATTGTCACGGACGCACAGCCGCTGATGCAGATCGTGCCGGACGATGTTTCGCTGGTTTTCGAGGTTTACGCCGATAACAAAGATATCGGTTTTATCAAGCTCGGGCAGGAAGCGGAAATCAAAATCTCGACGTTCAACTTTCAGAAATTCGGCATGGTCAAGGCTGAAGTCATTGAGATCAGCGCAGACGCCGTCGATCAGCCGAGTGACGTTGAAAGGCACGGCAAATTCAAACTGCTCCTCAATCCGGTTCAGAACGACATCAACATTGAGGGCGTGCAAGCACCTTTGACCGTGGGCATGAGCGTTTCGGCAGAAATCAAAATCAAAGAGAAGCGTATAATCGACTTCTTCCTCGATCCGTTCAGAAAATACACGCATGAAGCGTTGAGGGAGCGGTGAGCCATGGCAGACGATAAAGATAAAATCAATCTCAACAAAAACGGCTCCGGCGATCAAAACAAAGACGACAAAGCCCTCGTACCTTCGGGCGGCGGCTCGAACGGCAAGGGGCAGGCGTTGGCAAAGATTGAAGTCGCGCAAGTTCCTGCCGAGCAGGCAAATCGCGCGATTTCAACCGAAGTCAAAAAAGAAGAAGACGGCGGGCGCGTCAACGGCGTCGACACCGGCATTGCCTGTTTGATTGCGATTGCGAAGTATTACAACATTCCGGCGGATTATCGGCAATTGGAACGCGCTTATGTCCTTGAAGAAGGCAGTATCGACACAATTACCATCGTCCGCGCCGCGCGGGATTTGAAATTGAAAGCGCGCGCGTATTCGGATCTGAAAGAATCCGATCTGCCGTCGTTGGTTTACCCCATACTGATCCGATTGAAAGACAAGCGAAGCATCGTCATTACGACAATTCGCGATGATGAGATCTACATCATGGATCCGGTTTTTTCGCAACAGCCCGTCAAAGCCGATGCTCTTGACCGAGGCCACGAAGGAGCCGGTTGGCGTGAAGGGTTGCAAGCCGCCGCAGGT
>CALGGX010000577.1 GCA_937916025.1 uncultured Selenomonadales bacterium | reverse complement strand
GGCTGGCGATCACGTATCGGCTCGTACAGATGATGAACGGTCGCGTCGAAGTCGACAGCGTCTACGGCAAAGGCTCGACATTCAGAGTATTTTTGCCGGTGCAAGTCACGGGCGAGGCGATTATCGGCAATTTCGACATGGACTCGACGCCGATCGAAACCGAGGTATATCAAGCGAGTTTCGTCGCGCCGAACGCGAAAATTCTCGTCGTCGACGATAACGAAATGAATTTGCTGGTCGTGACGAGTCTGCTGAAGGAGACGCACATTCAGATTGACACGGTGTTAAGCGGCACGGAAGCGTTGACAAAACTCGCGGTCGAGAAGTACGACGTCGTCTTCCTCGATCACATGATGCCCGATCTCGACGGCATTCAGACGCTCAAACTCGCGCGCGATATGAAAGACAACAAAAACAAAAACGCGCCGGTGATCGCCTTGACGGCAAACGCGATCCTCGGAGCGAGAGAGATGTTTTTGCGCGAGGGTTTCTCAGATTATCTTTCCAAGCCCGTGCGTCCGAACGAACTTGAAGAGATGCTGAGGAAGTATCTGCCGCCGGAGAAGATCGCCGCGCCGATGCCGGTAACGTCGTCGTCGATGATGATTTCGCAGACGACTTACGAGTCATTCAAGCCGGAGCTCGGGCTGATGTATTGCGGCGGCAATGTCGAAGTGTATAGAGATATCCTGTCGGTGTTCTGTCGATTGCGTGAGAATGAGCAGGCGAAATTGCAGGCGGCACTCGATATCGGTGATTGGCAGAATTACCTGACGCTGATCCACGGATTGAAGTCGACGTCGTTATCGATAGGCGGCGAGCAGACTTCGGCGGCGGCAAAGAAGCTCGAGACGGCGTGCAAGGCGAAGGATTTTGCGTACGTGCGCTCGCATCACGCGCAGGCAATGAAGCTCTACGATCGGCCGGTCGAGGACGGCAAGTACTACATCGAGGTCGGGGCGGGAAGCGCGAGAGGAGCGGCGGATTGAGTCGGCGGTTGCATGTACAGGCTCATCTCGATCAGTTTCGGAAGAACGACGCTCGTGATCCAATCGATAAAGTCATCGGTATTCGGCATTTTCGATGAGTTTGCCAACCGAAGCAAGCCTTTCAAATTGATGATGACGGTCGGAGACGCCGGTTTAAAAGTCGCGTCATTATAGGAGTCGCGTTTTGCGACCCCTGTCAAATCAACATTTGTGAGGTCAACCTGATGCTTATCTTTTGAGTTTACATGTTTCGACAGAGCATCTCGTGTGTTTGAATATCCGAGTGATTTCGCAACATCTCTGCCGACAAACCACGGTACGCCATTGATGATCAAACACCGCATGCGAGCCTTAATCGCATTATTGATGAATATGACTGTACCGTTGTTTCTCTCGAGTTTTTCTTTTTCGATTTTTTTGCGCGCCAGTTCCATCTTTATCGCCTTGGACACGCAATCCGGATTGGAACACACGACCGCTCCCGAGTACTTGTCGACTTTGAACAGATTATCGCAGATCGGGCATTGACGTATAACAGTTCTGTGCTCACCGATTCTTTGTTCGAGAGGCGTCACGGCAGGATTGTCGCTTGCATCAACCGGATTGACAGTGCCGACGATTCCGCTTGCCTTATGAGTGGAGGCATACTTCAATCGCGCCCGCAAACTCCCGGCTTTGTTGCGACATTCTTCCGAGCAGTACATTTCTCTCGCATGCTTCGTGAGAAACGTCCGACTGCACATTTCACACACCTTTTCGATGGGAACGCGATACTTGAAATGATATGCCGTGTGCTCGGTAGTTGTCATGAGTCGAAGCCACTCAATGTTGTTTTCGTTCGCGTCGAACGAGCCGTCGGGATTGCGATGATCGTGGTGCACGACGCAGCCTTTGGGCGGTTTGCCGTTATGAAACATCCACACTTCGACATGCAACGCGAGATTCTTGCCTTTCACCTTGGCGTAGTACCTGTCGGTCGAAGGATACTTGTAGAATTTGAAACCGTTGAATATCTGCGTGTGATCGTCGACGACGAGAATGTGACCGTTGCCGAGATCGCCGGGTTGAGTGCCGGGCGCGTCGGGGTGGATTTTCGTCCGAGCTTTGATCGCCGCCTCGTACTCGGGCGTGCTCTCAATTGCTGTGGTTTTTGCCATTTGAATTGCCTCCTTCGTTTTTCCCTTGACAACGGAGGCTGCCCTTTGCTATCATGAGATTGTCATGTGAGAAGGTAATAGTCTCCGCTGTTTTTATGTATTTGGTTAATGACATTTTAACACAGAGGAGATTTTAAGTCAATAAATATCGAAGTGAGCCCGATGTTGAGTCGGGCTTTAGTTTTAGGAGTGACCGCCATGATCCAGCGCACATACAAAATCCATTCCAAGCAGGAACTGATCGAACTTAGCGAAAAAATCAAGTCGAGCCGCGAATATAACGCCGCGCGGAGCGTACTCATTCGCGGTCTCACTCTCAAATTCATTGACGAAAACATCAGAGAATCGTATCTGCTCCTCCGAAAAGAATTACCGAAGGCGAAAATTGTCGGCATGTCATTAACGAGCTTCGTCAACAATACCGACAATCGTAAAAAACAGAGCGGCAGTTACGTCATCGTCAGCATTTTTTACTTCTTCGAGTCGAATGTCGATGTGCTCGAATGCGGCGGCGCAATGCTCGAGTACGGCGATCCCTCGCTGATGTTGAAAGACAAATTGTTGCGCATTCCCGACATTCAGGCGGTCGAAGTGTTGTGCGCCGGCAAAAGCCGATACATGTCCTCATTCATGGAAGTGATCACGGAAGGGCTCGAAGACGTGCCGTTTTTCGGAGCCGAAGCCGGAACGATCGAGATATCCGAAGAAGATTGCCGATATCACAGCATAATGAAGGCAATCAACGGCGAAGCAACCGCGCAATACATCCTCGGCAAAGAGTATTACGATAACGGCATCATTCTGATAGTTTACAGCGGCAAGCAATTGCACGTGACGAGCGAATATCTGCTCGGTTGGAAGCCGCTCGGCAAGGAAATGAAGATCACGCAGACGATCGGCGCGACTTGCATCGCGTCAATCGATGACATTCCCGCCGCGCAAATTTATGAGAAGTATCTCAACGTCAAGCCCGACAAGTTCATGATCTTCAACATATGTGAGTTTCCGTTGTTGATCGAGCGAAACGGTTTGACGATCGCGCGCATCCCGCCGATCTACGATGAAGAAGGCAGATTGTATTTCGGAGCCGACGTATATGAAGGCGAGAAGCTCCGATTGTCGTACGGCAATCCGCAAGAGATTCTCAAGGGCACGTGGGATGCCGCCGAGCGCGTTCGGCAATTCGAGCCGGAAGCAGTAATTATGATCATTTGCGGCAGTCGGACGATCTTCTTGAAAGACAACGCCGACGCGGAAATTCAGTACTTCAGGAGATTTCATCCGAACACGGTGTATTGCCACGGCAGTTCGGAAATATATCGGTATTGCAATCAAGGCGGCGTACTCAACAGTTCATTTATCGTAATCGGAATGCGCGAAGGCGAGCCGTCCGAGCATAATGCAGTGATTGTCGACGATCAAATGCCGTCCGACGATCGACCGAAGATCATTCCGCTCGCCGATCGCATGGCAAATTTCCTTGAAGTCACCACAGACGAGCTCAAGTCGACAAACTACATCTTGAAAAAAATCGCCGTCGAAGCCGAATCCGCAAACAAAGCGAAATCGCAATTCCTGTCGTCGATGTCTCATGAATTGCGTACGCCGATCAACGCGATCCTCGGCATGAACGAGGCGATTCTCCGCGAATGCGAGGACACGAATATTCTCTCGTATTCGGAAAACGTCCGGCTGGCCGGCAATACGCTCCTGGGGCTGATCAACAACATCCTGGATTTTTCGAAGATCGAGGCGGTGAAGGTTGAGCTTTTGCCCGTGGAGTATGACCTTTCGTCGCTGCTCAACGACTTGGTGAATATCATACGGTTCCGGGCGGAAGACAAAGGGCTTGTCCTTGTGCCGAAATTTGACAAGGATACGCCGAAACGGCTTTATGGCGACGACGTCCGCATCAAGCAGGTCATCACGAATATCTTGAC
>CALGGX010000576.1 GCA_937916025.1 uncultured Selenomonadales bacterium | reverse complement strand
GCATTGAAGATTATTTCGGATAAGGAGACAATTTTATGGCGAAGAAAATCATTTTAACGGGCGATCGTCCGTCAGGTAAATTGCATCTCGGATATTTCAAATTCGGACGAGGAACGGTTGCTTAATTCAAAGGACGGGATTCGGAGCGCGGCACTCGGTATTCTCGACGGCATTGAAGATTATTTCGGATAAGGAGACAATTTTATGGCGAAGAAAATCATTTTGACGGGCGATCGTCCGACGGGGAAATTGCATCTCGGACATTATGTCGGCAGTTTGCGCGAGCGCGTTCGCTTGCAAAACTCAGGCGAGTACGACGAGATTTACATCATGATCGCCGATGCGCAGGCGTTGACCGATCACGCGGGAACGCCCGCCGCCGTTCGCGAGAACATTTTCGAGGTCGCGCTCGATTATCTCGGCGCGGGACTCGATCCGCAAAAGTCGACGATCTTCATTCAATCGCAATTGCCGCAACTGTTCGAGTTGACGGCGTATTACATGAATTTGGTGACGGTCTCGCGGCTCGAGCGCAATCCGACCGTCAAAACCGAGATCGCGCAAAAAGGCTTCGAGACGAGCATACCCGCCGGTTTTTTGTGCTATCCGATCAGTCAGGCGGCGGATATAACCGCATTCGACGCGACGGTTGTTCCTGTCGGCGAAGATCAAACGCCGATGCTCGAGCAGACGCGCGAGATCGTTCGGAAATTCAATGACACGTACGGCGGCGGCAATTCGATTTTGATCGAGCCGGACATTCTTCTGCCGTCGTCGAATGTGTGTCGCCGATTGCCGGGGCTCGACGGCAAAGCAAAGATGAGCAAAACGCTCGGCAATGCAATTTATCTCAGCGACGAATCCGATGTCGTCAAACAAAAAGTGCAGACAATGTACACCGATCCGACGCACATTCACGTCAACGATCCGGGGCATGTCGAGGGCAATGTCGTCTTCACTTATCTCGACGCGTTTTGCTCCGATACGACGACGGTTGCGGAGATGAAAGAGCATTATCAACGCGGCGGACTCGGCGATGTCAAAGTCAAGAAATTCCTGCTCGAAGTGCTCGAAGAAACGCTCGAACCAATCCGCCGTCGGAGAAAAATGTATGAACATCGTCCGGATGAAGTGATGTCGATGCTTCGGACGGGCACGAAGAAAGCGCATAACAAGGCGGCGGAAGTGCTCGCCCGAGTCAAGCGCGCGATGAAAATCAATTACTTCGATCATCAGTGATCGGGCGGCGGCAGAATTTTTCAATCAACTGCCGCCGTTTTTTGTAATCTCAATCGGAGGCGATGCAATTGGACAGAAGATCGTTTATACTCGGCGGACTCGGAGTTTTGGGAGCGGCAGTCGGCGGAGGCGCGTGGTTTGTCAACACGCCCAAGTTCGGACGCCTTCCGCGCGGAGCCCGACTCGAGCGCATCAAAGCCTCGCCGCATTTCATCAACGGCAAATTTGAATGTCTCGAGCCGGTCGAGGTGATGAGCGATCCCGACGAAAATCGCCTCGTCTCGACGATCAAATTCTTCCTTCAAGACAAATCCGCGCTGTTTCCAAGACAGCCGATGCTCTCGTCGAAAACCGATCTGAAATCCCTGCCGCCGAATGAAGACGTGCTCGTGTGGATGGGGCATTCGACATTCTTCATGCAACTCGGCGGCAAAAAAATTC
>CALGGX010000575.1 GCA_937916025.1 uncultured Selenomonadales bacterium | reverse complement strand
AGCCGCTCCGCTTTGGCAAAAGCTCTTCGAGATCGTTCACATCGACTTTGCGCATCGACCGTTCAAATGGATCAGCGAGTCGGATTACTTGGCGGCAGTGCATTGCGTGGTGATTGGATTCTCTCACGCACCGAACAAAATTCAGAAGATCATTTTCGATGACGACCGGATGATTGAAGCGAAAAACATCAACGCATATCTGCTCGACGCGCCGAATGTGTTTATCGGAAGTCGCACCAAACCGCTGTGCAAGGTACCGGCAATGCGAAACGGCAGTATACCGATCGACGGTGACGCTTTGAAGATCGAAGCGGACGAGCTCGACGACTTCATTCGACGGGAGCCGCGTGCGAAGAAATTCATTCGCCGATTGATCGGCGGACGCGAACTCATTCATAACGAAGCACGATACGTGCTGTGGCTGGTCGAGGCGACGGCGGAAGAAATTGCATCGATGCCGCTCGTTGCCGCACGCGTCGAGGCAGTTCGTCAATTCAGATTGTCGAGCACACGCAAAGCAACGATCAAAGCCGCCGAATTCTCACACCTCTTCGCCGAACGTTATCCGCCGACGAGCAATTATATCGCAGTGCCGCGCGTTTCGTCGGATCGTCGAAAATACATACCGATCGGTTTTTTCGACGGTGAAACGATCGCAACCAATCAAGTACTGATCATTCCCGAGGCAACGGTGTATCATTTCGGCGTTTTGACATCGATTGTGCACATGGCATGGATGCGAGTCGTTTGCGGACGTTTGGAAGTCGATTATCGATACTCGGCGAAGATCGTCTACAACAATTTTCCTTGGTGCCCTCCGACGGCGGCTCAACGTCGAAAGATCAGACGCACGGCGCAACGCATTCTCGACGCGCGCGCGCTTTATCCCGATCGATCGTTGGCGAGCCTCTACGATCCGAACGAGATGCCCGACGAGCTCCGCGCGGCTCATCGTGACAATGATTGGGCAGTGCTCGACGCTTACGGCTTTGAGCGATCGCTGTCGGAAGATGCGATCGTCTCGCGGTTGATGGAAATGTATCCGGAATTGGCGGCGAGATCATGAAGTTGGGCAGAGATTTTTACATGCGCGATGCGATTACGGTTGCGCGCGAATTGATCGGCAAGAAATTGGTGCATCGCTCGGCGGATGGAATTACCGGCGGCATCATAGTCGAGGCGGAGGCATACATGGGCGCGATTGACGCCGCCGCTCACTCATTCAAGGGGCGCACGCGTCGGACTGAAATTCAATACGCCGAGGGCGGGCGCGCTTATATTTACATGATCTACGGCATGCATATCTGCTTCAACGTGACGACGAACGCGGTCGACGTGCCGGAGGCGGTGTTAATTCGCGCGCTCGAGCCGGTCGACGGCATTGATCTCATGAAGATTCGGCGCAATCGAAATGCATTGCGGGAGTTGTGCAACGGTCCCGGCAAACTCACTCGTGCGCCGGCGATTACGATGTCGGATTACGGCGTCGATCTTTGCGGCGACGAGTTGTTCATCGAGACGACGGATCGGGCTGTCGAGATCGACACCGCGCGGAGGATCAATGTCGATTATGCGGGAGCGGCGGCGGAGTTTCCGTGGCGATTTCTGATGCG
>CALGGX010000574.1 GCA_937916025.1 uncultured Selenomonadales bacterium | reverse complement strand
GGCAACGGCTCGCATCCACGCCATATGCACGCTTGATTCCAATACGCCGAATAAAAATCGATCATCAGACAAAATGAGTAACATCGCATCACTTGCAATGCTCGTCGGCGGCATCAAACCGATCGGTACATATTTGCGCCGCTCGCCCGATACGCGCGGTATGATGATGGAACTTGTCGACGGTTGACGAATTTGAGTGAAGAGATGCGGAGTTGCTGCCGCCGCGCGAACGCTCGCCGTTGCGCTCTTCAATCGGACTCGGCGGACAGCTTCAAGCCGCGCGGCGATCGACGGCAATCGAAGTTCGTCCTCTGTCGCGTCGACCAACCACAGACAATATCGCCGCTTGCCATGAATAAATTCTTCCGCGCCGATAAACGGACGAATGAATTTTGCCGCGCCCGGCTCCCGTCGAAGGAGTTCGTCTCGTTCCTCGACATTCAACAATAAATGCCCGCCGTCGGTCGGTTGACTTCCTTTCGTCATGATCGGAAGTCCGGGCGTGAGCGGTTTGCCGCGATTCGGAATGAAGACGTCGGGCGCATCGAGCAAGTAGCCGTTGATGTTTTTCGCGACGATTTTTTTCTCGCCGTCGAAAATGATCTTTGGCTTGTCGTTCGGCGCATGACTGAAGCCAACGATCACGCAAAACACAGCCGCCATATCATCCGAGTCACTGATCCATTTGAAAGTGCGATGCGTGAAGTCGATGTGAATGTCTTTGTCGAATAAGTGTCGCCACAAAATCCCGACACTCTCGCCTTGCACAATCGAGTTGGTCGATACAAATGCCGCGCGTGTCGTCGTTCCGATCATGAAATCGGCGGCTTTGTTGAACCACGCGCAAACGTAATCGAGCTTGCCGTGCTTTGCGAGATCATGAAAAGCAATCGTCATGTCGTCGACTTGATCTTTCGACCGCCATTGATGCCCGACAAACGGCGGATTGCCGATAATATAATCGACGCCGTTCGGAACAATTTCATTCCAATCGAGACGGAGCGCATTGCCTTGCGTGATGTGCGCGGCGGATGTCAACGGCAGAAATTTGAGCTCTTCATCGAGAATGGACGCCGTTCGTTTCAACATCTGATTTTCGGCGATCCAAAGTGCGGTTCTCGCGACGGCAACGGCGAAGTCATTGATCTCGACGCCGTAGAAATTCTCGATCGAAACGAGCACTTCGCATGGTGCACCGAGGTCTCGGAGCGCGGCAATCGTTTCATTCTCCAAACTTCGGATCGAGAGATAAGTTTCCGTCAAAAAATTGCCGCTGCCGCAGGCAGGATCGAAAAACTTCAGCGACGCGAGTTTGAGCTGAAACGCTTCAAGTGCATGCCGCCGATTGGCTTTCGATTTTCTCCGCGCGGCGCGAAACTCGTCGTGGAGCGCGTCGAGAAACAGCGGATCGATCACGCGATGAATATTTTCGATGCTCGTATAATGCATGCCGCCCTTACGTCTGAACAGATCGGAAGAGCGTCG
>CALGGX010000573.1 GCA_937916025.1 uncultured Selenomonadales bacterium | reverse complement strand
GGAATTCTTCCATCGGCACGCGCCGCCGTCCCATTGCCGGATCATTCAGGAATGCGATATCGCCCTTGATGCCTTCGAGCACGACGAAGTGATTGAAGTTCCGGTGAATGATCATCGGAAAGGGCTTGTTGTCGAGGAGTTTGTCGACGTTCCATTTATAGCCTTTCGCCTCGCAACCGAGCCTCCGCGCGGCTTTGATGATGTTTGACGCCTTCGAGCCGTCACGATTGACGCCGCACTCCTGCCGCAATTTCTCGAGCGGAATCCACAAGCCGAAACCGGCGAGGATCATAGCCAAAGAGGCCGCGCCGCACTCGACCGCTTCCATCTGCAAAATCGTCGGCACCTTGACGCGATTGCTCCGAGCGAACATGTTTTTGAGTTTGTCGATCATGGGCGTCACCTGCTTCGGAGCCACTGGCTGAGTTTGTAGAACACTTTTTCGATGGGCGGCTGTCGCTCGATAATGATTGAGCCGGTGCAGAAACTGCCTGCCGTGATCGGTTTGTGCTCGCCGACAATCGAAGTCCGGAGATAACCGGAATCGGAATTTGCATTTTTGACGAGATCGAAGTCGACTTCCATCAGCGCGGAGTTTTGCGATTGCTGAATCCATTGCGCGAGTTGCTCGTTGCCGAGTTTTTGTTGAATGCCCTGCGCGGAGATGGGATATTGCGAGATCGATCGGACGACGCCGATCAGACTGCCGGTTTGCGAGGTGTCGACGCCGTTCGGCGCGAGCTGAATTGTCATGCCGGGCTCGACGCGCTTGCCTTTTTCGACCGCAATGTACAACACGCCCGTGAGTTCGTCTCGCTTTTGCGTCAATCGAATTGTGCAGATCGGAGTGCCGCTCGAGACGATCTTGCCTTTTTCGACGAGAACTTCATCGACAATGCCGTCATAATCGCTGTAAACATCTTCGGCGACGTTCTGTTGTTGCTTCTTCGCGCCGTATTCGTACGCCTTGCTCATTGCATCGCGATCGCTTTGCGCGAGTCCCATGCCGTACTGCGTCATGCGAGTTTGCGCGGATTGATCCGCCTGTTCGAGGCGCGCGATCAATTGCCCGCGCCGAACGTTCGAGCCGGTTTTGATGTAAACTTCGGAGACTTTGCCGTTGGCGATATGCGAGACGTTGACGACGCCGGCGGAGTCCATGATCAAACCCATGCCGTCCGCCTTGACGGTGAACGCGCCGAAGATCGACCACAGCACGACCGAGCACAGCAGTGCGCCGATTGCCGCCATCGTGATCCAACCGACGGGCGTGGTGATCGGCAACATCATGTCGAGTCGTTCCGGCGAGCGGAGTTTGTCGAGTGCTTCTTTCGAGAAGATTTGCGAGTTGTCGTCAGCCATTGTTGCCACCGCCTTCGAGAGTGAGCGACGCCTTCATGCCTTCTTCGAGCCCGCCGGTGCCGCTCGTCACGACAATATCGCCTTCATTCAGACCGTCGAGGATTTCGACAAAAGTGCCGTCATCGACGCCGGTTCGAATCGATCGCCGAACCAATTTCCGATCTTGATTGACGATGAAGACAGCCGAGCGCGAGGGATCGATCATTGCGGTAAGCGGCACGGTCAAACAATTGTGCGGCACGAACGCCTCGATGCTCACGTTGCCGTAAGTTTGCGGTTCGAGCAGACCGGCAGAATTGTTGACTTCCCGGATCACTTTGCGAAGTGCGGCGGGCTCGTCGAGCGGCGGAGTGATCTCAATAATGTTCGCGGTGAATTGCTGAGCGGTTCCGGCATTGCCCGATTCGTATTCGGTATCGTAAATCTTCGAGAAGTCGGAGCGATTGAAAAACAGCGTGGATTTTTCGCCGACGGTCAAACGCCGCGCGGTTTCGTTTTCGACGGCCATCGAGAAGTAAAGCGTGCGGAAGTTGCCGATCAAAGCCATGGCGGTTCCCGCGCTGACGTAAGAGCCTTGCGGTCGATAGAGAATGAGAACTTCGCCGTCGATCGGCGCGCCGACATCGGCATGCGACTCTTCGATTGCGAGTTGATCTTTCTGAGCGACGCAGTAATTGCGCTGTGCAATGTACTGATCTTTCTGAATGCGCGCGCTGTCGAGATTGGCGAGTGCTTCGTTATGAGCGGCAACCGCTTCTTCATAACGCTCGACGGTGACGGCATCGCGATCATGCAATCGGGTGCAGCGATCGAGATCGGTTTTTGTTTTGGCGAGTGCGGTTTCAGCCTTGCGAATGTTGGTATCGGCGTGATCATTCTTCTGCACGCGGACGGCGGTGATGCGCCCGTCGATGAGCGCGACGGCGTCGGTCATTTTGTCGGAGTATAAATTCAGCGTGTCGAGTGAAAGTCGCGGTCGGAGTTGACGCGTTTGCGCTTTCCGATGAAGAAAAATCGGTTCATCGATCTGCCTCCTCAAAAAAAGCAACAAAAAAACCGCCTGCAACCGGACTGCTCCGATTGCCGACAGTTATCTTTATATGAAAAAGATCGTCCGCCTTCCGATCGATCAGACTGTCATGATTTTGGGAACGACAATTCGCATTTTTCTGAAATTATACTGATTGAATTAGTTGCTGTCAAGAACTGTTTTTATTTCAAATCCAACGTGCGGCGTCGAGCGCGTGATAGGTGATGATGATGTCCGCGCCCGCGCGCTTCATGCATGTCAGCGACTCGAGCACAATTCTCTGCTCGTCGATCCAACCGTTCCGCGCGGCGGCTTTGACCATTGCATACTCGCCGCTCACGTTGTAGACAGCGATCGGGCGATTGATCGTGTCTCGGACTTTGCGTACGATGTCGAGATACGCCATTGCCGGTTTAATCATGATTATATCCGCGCCTTCGTCGAGATCGAGAGCGACTTCCTTCATAGCCTCGCGGACGTTGGCGGGATCCATTTGATATTGTTTGCGATCGCCGAAGTGCGGAGCCGAATCCGCCGCATCTCTGAATGGTCCGTAAAATCCCGACGCGTATTTGACGGCGTAACTCATAATCGAGACGTTGATGAAGTGATTGTCGTCGAGAGCCGCGCGGATTGCGGCAATTCTGCCGTCCATCATATCGGAAGGCGCAATGATATCGGCACCGGCTTGCGCTTGACTGACGGCGACTTTCGACAGCAATTCGAGCGTGCGATCGTTGTCGACATAATTGCCGTCGAGCGCGCCGCAATGCCCGTGAGAAGTGTATTGACACAGGCAGACGTCGCCGACGATGATCAGAGCGGGCACGGCTTTTTTGATTGCGGCGATCGCGCGCTGAACCGGCGAGTTCATATCCCACGCGCTTGAACCGATCTCGTCTTTGTACTCGGGCAAGCCGAACACTTCGACGGCGGGAATTCCGAGCGAATTGATCTCGCGCGCGAGCTCGACGGCGTTATCGACCGAGAGGTGAAAACAGTTCGGCATCGATCCGATCTCTTCACGGACGTTCTCGCCCGGCACGACGAAGATCGGATAAACGAAGTCTTTCGGCGAGAGTTGAGTCTCTCGAACCATCGCGCGCATGTTCTCGGTCAGGCGCATGCGGCGCGGACGTAATTTCAAATTCATATCAAAACTCCTTCAAATTGAGCCGATGATCAACGGCTCGGAATTGTTTTCGGCGATCCGCTCGAGCAGAATTTTGTAAGCGTCAAACAAATTCTGCGGCGTGATCTGTGTGATGCAGTGCGGTATTTTCGCAATGCAACCGGTAAATCGCATAAATTGCCTGCACTCTTCCAATGCATAACTCGGGCAGACAATCATCGAAGGCACGCCGTACGGATACCAGCGATCGACGATGTTCTCCGGTTGCATTCGATCAAGCGGAAAACAGTTCGGATTCAAGCATGGCAGAGCATTTGCAACCGCGAGATGCATCGCGCTCGAGTCATTGCCGATATACATCGAGCAAAAACTCAGCACTGCAGTCGTCTGTCGAAACGTCGTCTTGCCCGCGAGATCGAGCACGCGATCGGACTCGACATTTGCCATGACGATTGCCGCATCTTCAATGTCCGTCTTGCCGCCGATTATGACGAAGTGCAGTTCGGAATCTTCGCGGAGGAGCATGTTGATGAACTCGGCGTAAAACTTCGGCGGATAATGTTTGCGCACCGCCGCACCGCCCAAGCCGATCGCATAGAGTTTTGTCGCCGAAGGCAGAATTGATTGCGCGAACTCGAGATCGGCTTGATCAACCCACGCTTCCAACTCGCGATTGACGAGCGGCGCTTTGATCAATTGCTCGACGTATCCGAGTGCGGCGTCTGCTGCATGATATCCGAACGATTTTTGCGGAACGACTTCCGTAATGAGCGGAAAGTACAGCCCGAAGCCCTGAAAGCGAGACACGATGATTTCAGCTCCCGACATGTATGCGAGCAACGGCATCGACGGATTATCGGCATAAGTATAAGCGAAGGCAAGATTGTATCGACGCCGCAACAATTTTTCGCTCGCCAAGATCAAGTGCGATTTATAAACTTGCGCGATGTTCGTCATGGTCGGCAACAGAGATTGAAACGTCTTGTTGTCCAATCGAAAATCCTCGGCGATCAGCTCGTCGATGTAAGGACAGCACTCGGCGAGATTTTTCGATTCCGATCGGACGATCAGAGTGATGTGCGCGCTCGGATAAATGCGTCTGATCTCGCGGATTGCGGCGGACGCGGCTATGAAATCTCCGACTGCGCCCTCATGCAGGATCAGAATGTTGCCGCCCCCCCCCTGTGTTGACCGATATCCCGTCTTGCGAAAGATCGGCTCCATCAATTTTTTCAACTCGGCGAACTCGAAGTTCGGATTGTTGACGTTTTGTCTGAAGAAATCAATGAAGCCGTCAATGACGCGATGAATGTCTTGATCATCGATCGCGTTATGCATCATCAATGCTCCTCTCGACAAGTGCGGCGATCAAACCGTCGATGGTGTACTCGCTCGCGACGACGCTCGGTTCAACGCCGAATTCTCGCAACGTCGATGCCGTGACCGGACCGATTGCCGCCGCGCGGATTTTTTTCAATGCCTCGATGCCGAAGCCGCCGACGAAGTTTTTGACGGTTGACGAGCTCGCAAACGTGATCCAATCCGCACCGTCGATATTGATTGTCGGATCGACGGAAGAGATCGTCCGATATGCCGCCGCAATCTCGACTTCCGCTCCCAATCGCCGAAGTTCGTCCGGCAGAATGTTTCGAGCTTCTTGCGCCCGCGCGAGCAGAATTTTTTTGCCGACGGCATGATCTTTCAGCAATTCGACGAGAGCTTCCGCGCGGAATTCTTTCGGAACGAACTCGGCGAGAATTCCATGCGATTGCAAAGCACGAGCCGTCGACGAACCGATCGCCGCAACTTCGGATCGGATTGCGCGCGTGTCGAGATTTTTTTTCGTCAATCGCTCGAAAAACTTCTCGACGCCGTTGACGCTCGTGAAGATCATTATATCATACTCGGCAATATGCTCAATCGCCCGATCGAGCCCGGCGAATTGATCGGACGGCTCGGTGATCTCGATGCTCGGAATTTCAATGCATTGCGCTCCGAGCTCGATCAATCGTCGCGATAATTCCGAAGCCTGCCGCCGCGCGCGCGTGACGATGATTTTTTTTCCGAACAGCGGACGGTTTTCAAACCACTGCAATCGATCTCGAAGCGCGACGACATCGCCGACGATCAATATTGCCGGAGGAGCGATTTTCAGGCGTTTCACGTCGTTTGCAACGCGCCCGAGAGCAGTTGTAAGTACTCTTTGCTCCGAACGCGTTCCGTAGCGAATTACGGCGGCGAGAGAGCCTTCGGCGCGCCCGTTTTCAATCAAATTTTTCGCAATCCGATCGATGTTGGCAACTCCCATCAAAAAGACGAGAGTATCGACGCCGGTCGCGAGCTTATCCCAGCGAATGTTGGATCGCTCGTCATTCATCTCATGCCCCGTGACGACGGCAAATGACGTTGCAATGCCGCGATGCGTGACGGGAATTCCGGCGTACGCGGGAACGGCAATCGCCGAGGTAACGCCCGGCACGATCTCGAATGCAATGCCGTGTTCGGCGAGCGTCAATGCCTCTTCGCCGCCGCGTCCGAAGACGAAGGGATCGCCGCCCTTCAATCGGACGACCGTCGAAAACTCGGCGGCTTTTTCTGCGAGCAGTCGATTGATCTCCGATTGCGTCATCGAATGACAGCCCGCCGATTTGCCGACATAGATCAATTCGGCAGTCTTCGGAGCGAAATTCAAAATCGACTCGTCCGCCAAACGATCGTAAATGACGACGTCCGCGCGGCGAAGCAATTCGAGTGCTCGGATTGTCAAAAGCCCGGCGTCGCCCGGACCGGCTCCGACCAAAAACACTTTCTTCATGGCAAAATCCTTTCAATTGATGTTGATCATGTCGTCGAGCCGCCGCATGTACCGATCGATCCGCCCGAGCTCCGTCGGCGACTCAATCAATCGCCCCGAATAGAAATACCGCACCGAACTTTCAACTCCGCGCGGAGTTCCCGAAGCATTCATGCGCCGCATCAACTCTCGAAGCGTGCCTTCATTGCCGTCGACGAAACGAACATTCGGCGGCAGGAGCTTGCGCATCGTGTCTTTGAAGTAATTGAAATGAGTACAGCCCAATACGATCGACGAAAACTCGGCAAGCTCAAACGGCGCGAACTCGCGGCGAAGATATTCCGTGACGGCGTCCGATTGAAATTCTTGCCGCTCGGCGAAGTCGACCAGCTTCGGCAGGGCGAGCAACTCGACGAACTCCGCGCGCCCGAGTCGCGTGATCAATCGCCGAATTTTCTCGCCGTTGACGGTGATGGGAGTGGCCGTAACGAGCACGCGTCGATTGCCGTAAAGATCAAACGCGAGTTTGACAGCCGGTTCCATGCCGATGATCGGCAATTGATATCGTCGACGCATCTCTCGGACGGCGGCACTGGTGGCGGTGTTGCATGCCACGACAATCGCCTCGACTTCGAGTTTCAGCAGAAATCGGAAGGCGTCGTCGACGAGCTCGAGCACTTCTTCCGGCGATCGAATTCCGTACGGCACGTGATCTTCGTCCGCAAAAAAAATGAACTCGTCCGCCGACAGCACTCGAAGCGCATGATGCAGGACGCTC
>CALGGX010000572.1 GCA_937916025.1 uncultured Selenomonadales bacterium | reverse complement strand
CCTGCGGCGGCGTGGATCGAGGAAGGCGGTGCGCTCACTTTCGGAGCTTCGGCTTCCGGCTCTTCTTTCGGCTTCGTCGGATCGATAATGTGAATAAGTCGAATGAGGAAGCTCAGCGAAACCAAAACGATGAACACCACCGTCATGTTGATCAGCATGATCACAAACGGATTTGTCGTTACGGGTTGATCCATTACTTACATCACCTCAATTGAAAATTGAACAACTCGACTTATGATAACGCGCGCGGCGAAAATTGCAAGCCTTTATCCAAAAAAAATCCGCTCGCTGACTTCGGCGGGCGGATCGAAATTTCAATTTGCGGTTAAACGCTTGAAACATTTGTTAAACTCGGCGAAGATTTTTTCCTCGTCAAGCGTCTTTAATTCGCGATGCTCCATGAGAATTTTGCCGTCGACAATCACGGTATCCGCCGAAGACGCATTTGCCGAATATGCCAGCAACGACGCCGGATTGTAATTCGGCTGCCACTCTGCGCCGCTCATATCCCACAGCACGATGTCTGCCTTGAAGCCTTCTTTGATCTCGCCGACCTCTTTCAAGCCGATCGCCTTTGCGCTGTTGATCGTGCCCATCTTCAGAGCCGAAGACGCGGGTATCGACAGCGGATCCATTGTTGCAACTTTGCTCAAGAACGTTGCCAATCGGATTTCTTCGAGCATGTCGAGATTGTTGTTGCTCGACGCTCCGTCCGTACCGACGCCGACCGTCACGCCGCGCTCGAGCAATTTCGCAACCGGCGCAATTCCGCTCGATATTTTCATGTTCGAGCCCGGATTATGCGCGACTCGGACTTTTTTGTCGACCATGATGTCAATTTCTGCATCGCTCAAATGGACGCAATGGGCAGCGAGCATTCCGAGATCGAGCAGACCGGTTTCGGCAACGACTTCAAACGGGCGTTTGCCGTAATCTTTCATGCAACCGTTGATCTCGTCGAGCGTCTCGTTCATGTGCATATGAATTTCCGCTCCGAGCCGCGCGGCTTCTTCCGCAATTTTTTTCAGATACTCCGGCGGGCATGTATAAATCGCGTGCGGACCGAACATTATCGTCACGCGCCCGTCAGCTTTACCGTTCCAATTCTTAAACAGCTCGATGTTGGATGCCAATCGCTTTTCGCCGTCGAAAATGCCGATCAGCCCTTGACAAAGCACGCCGCGCATGCCGCTCTCCTCGACAACGCGCGCGACTTCTTCCATGTGCGGTCCGTACATGTCCGCAAACGCCGTCGTGCCGGATTTGATCATCTCGACTGCCGCCAATGCCGCGCCCCAATAAATATCTTCGCGTTTCATCTTCGCTTCGATCGGCCAGATGTGGTTGTTCAGCCAATCCATCAACGCCAGATCGTCCGCGTAACTCCGAAGCAGTGTCATCGACGCATGCGTGTGCGCATTGACAAAGCCCGGCGTTGCGAATTTGCCTTTGCCGTCGATGATCGTCAATGCCTGTACATGATCGGCAAGCACATTCGCATTCTTCACGCGTCCGATCATCGCAATTCGATCGTCTTCGAGAATGATATCGGCATTTTCAACCGAGCCGTCCGCGCGGAGCACCGAAGTATCTTTGATGATAATTTTACTGTTCAAATCGTCGCCGCCTCTCAATTGTTGAAGTCAAGATATGCGCGCTGTTCCTCTGTCAACGTGTCGATTGAAATGCCCATCGACTCGAGTTTGAGCTCGGCGATTTTTTTGTCGATCTCTTCCGGAATGACATAGACTTTGTTCTCGAGTTTTTCGTGGCTGTGCAGGATATACGAGATACTGAAGAATTGCACGGCGAACGACAAATCCATGATCTCTGCCGGATGCCCGTCGCCCGACGCGAGATTGACCAACCGACCTTCGGCGAGCAAATACAATTTCCGACCGTCCGATTGCAAAAACTCCTCGACGTTGTTGCGGACTTTTCGACGCGAGACGCTCATCGACTCCAGCTCCGGAATGTTCACTTCCACATCGAAATGCCCGGAATTGGCGAGCAACACGCCGTTTTTCATGAGCGGATAATGCCGCGCGGTGATCACGTCTTTATCGCCCGTCAATGTCAAAAACACGTCGCCGATCTTTGCGGCTTCGTCCATCGGCATCACTCGGAAGCCGTCGAAAACCGCCTCAATCGCCTTGATCGGATCGACTTCCGTGACGATCACATTCGCGCCGAGTCCTTTCGCACGCATCGCCGCGCCTTTGCCGCACCAGCCGTAGCCCGCAATCACGACGGTTTTGCCCGCGACCACGAGATTTGTCGTCCGCATGATCCCATCCCACGTCGATTGCCCCGTGCCGTATCGATTGTCGAAAAGATATTTGCAATACGCGTCGTTGGCGGCAATCATCGGAAATGCGAGCTCGCCGCGCTTGGCGAGTGCATGCAGACGTTTGACGCCCGTCGTCGTCTCTTCGGAGCCGCCGATAATTTTCGGCAGGAGTTCGCGACGCTTGGTATGGAGCAGATGTACGAGATCGCCTCCGTCGTCGATGATCATGTCCGGCTCGAAGTCGAGAAGTTTTTCGAGATACGCATCGTATTCTTCCATGGTGCAACCGTGCACGGCGAAAACATTCAAACCGGCTTCGGCGAGTGCCGCCGCCACATCGTCTTGCGTCGAGAGCGGATTGCAACCGGCGATTGCGATCTCCGCGCCCGCGCGTTTGAACACTTCAGCCATGTAAGCCGTCTTTGCTTCAATGTGGAGTGCTACTGCGAGTTTCTTGCCCGCGAGCGGCTTCGACATGCTGAACTCCCGATCGATCGCCGACATCACCGGCATGAAGTTTTTGACCCACTCGATTTTATCGCGACCGCTCGGAGCGAGCGCAAAGTCTTTGACGATTGATTCCATTAAAAAAATTCCTCCCATCAGAAATTGCTTCGTGTATTTTAACAGTTTGCCTGCCGAGTTTGCAAGTGATATACTCGATCGAAAACGAGGTGAACGGAATGGAATTATGGTTTTCGGAATTGCACACGCCGGGCGTCAAGCTGTCGATCAAAGTCGAGCGACAATTGTTCACCGCGACGAGCGAGTTTCAGCGCATTGACATTTTCGAGTCGAAAGACTTCGGACGGTTTTTGATCCTCGACGGCTGCATGATGTTGACGGAAAAAGACGAGTTCATCTATCACGAGATGATCGTCCACGTGCCGATGTGCGTCAATCCGGCGATAAAAAAAGTTTTGCTGATCGGAGGCGGCGACGGCGGTTCCGCGCGGGAGCTTCTGAAATATCCGAGCGTCGAGTCGATCGATCTCGTTGAGATTGACGAAGTCGTCATCGACGCGTGTCGGGAATTTCTGCCGCTGACGGCATCGAGCCTCGATGATCCGCGCGTTTCGGTTCATATCGAGGACGGTTTGAAATTCGTCCGTCGTTGCGTCGATGCTTACGATCTGATCATCGTTGACTCGACCGATCCGTTCGGTCCGGGCGAAGGGCTTTTCACCAAGGAATTTTACGGCAATTGTTTTAAAGCACTCCGCGCGGACGGCATCATGGTCAATCAGCATGAAAATCCGTTTTATGCGAGAGATGCAATCGCCATGCAACGCGCGCATAAGCGAATTGTGTCGTCGTTTCCGATCAGTCGCGTTTATCAATTGCACGTTCCGACATATCCTTCGGGGCATTGGCTGTTCGGTTTCGCATCGAAGACATTTCATCCGATTGACGGCGTCGACTTCGCGCATTGGAATTCGCTCGGGATCGAAACACGATATTACAATACGAAATTGCATCGCGGAGCATTTGCGTTGCCGAATTACGTCGAAGAATTACTCCGCGCCGCAGAGCCGAAATGATTCAAGCGAGCCGTTCGACCGGTTCGCTCGGCGTCGACAAAAACGCAATCGAAATGTATAATGTCGAATGAAGGAGCTGATCGAATGAGCAATCGCCTGACGATGAAAGAAGTATTAAAACGATACGGCGCGCCGCAAATTCGACTTGATCTGCATGCGACGCGCTCGGAATGTCTGAAGTTGCGAGAAAAATTGATTGCCATTCGGGATCAATCGGACGGCAAACAACAGGGATATCTCGATATCGATTGCAAAGTGTTCGTCGATGTTGATGATATTGATAGGTATTTGAGCGGCGAGCTCGATACGCTCGGCGAGATTTTTGCATTTCCCGAGGACATAAAAATCTTCCGCAAGGGGTGACAGCGTTGATTCAGAAATTGGCGATAATCTATATCGCATGCGTGCTTGCAATGTTGACGGTCAAGATCGTCGATCGAATGCCGTCGTATGAAGAGACTCCGAAAATTGTCATGACTGTCGTCACCGAGCAATTGAAAGTGCAGAAATTCCGCGCGGCAAGTTTCTACGTCGGAGGCGCGGGCGGGCTTGCGGCATACACATTCACGGTCGGCGGCATCGAGCCGGTGTTGCGCGGCGAAGGCACGCTTGAGATCGGATTGGCGATGTTCGTTCTGCTGTTGGTGTTTCTCTACACCTTGAAGGCGGATACCGATCCCGAGGGCAATCGGCGACGATACAATTTCGATAAATACATGCGAACGCCCGAGTATTACGATCCGACACTCGACATTGAAGAGCACAAGTCACTCGAAGATTTTCGCGATCGCCCGGAGCCGAAGTCGCAGATCATGAATTACGATCCGAAGGATATGGCTGAAAAGTATCGCAACATGTGATTGGAGGTTTTGCAGATGAAGGAAGAATTGATGAATTTGCTCGACGACGAAGATGTACGGCTGAAAATCCGAAGCATCGTCCGCAATGAAGACGACTTGCAATCGGAAGAGCCGGTCGAAGAATTTAAGCCGAGCGTTGAAGATTTGCAGGCGGTACTCGATTTGCGCGATGCGGAGATCGAGCGGCTCAACGATGAACTTGTTGCCAAGGGCGAAAAAATCGAACGGCTGAATTCGGAGATGAAAAATCAGCGCGCGGAATTGGAACAGCAACATCTTAACGAGATCAGCAGATTGCAGGCGATGCTTGATTTGCGCGATGCGGAGATCGAACGGCTCAACGATGAACTCGTCGGCACGAATGCAGAACTTAAATTGCTGAAATCGGAATTGAAATCGAATGAAGAATTGGAACGCCGCGCCGAAGAATTGCACGCGGAGCTCAATGCGGCAATGTCGGATGCGGCTCGCGAGCGGCAAGAGATTTATCGGCTGAATAAAGAGAACGGTGCATTGCGGCGGCAGCTTGAAAAACTGCAATCGATAAACGCCAACCAACTGCCGTGAGTTCGTTTTGCATGAAAAACACTGATGTATTTGTCAACTGATTGCGAGAGGAAGTCGAAAGAGTGATGATGATGAACCGGACGACACAAAGCAGGATTGATGAATTGATTCGGCGATATCCGATGCTCGACGGCTGTCGACAGTCGATCGACGACGCGCTCGAGGCGATCATTCAATCGCTCCGCGCGGGCGGCAAGCTCATGACATGCGGCAACGGCGGCAGTGCGGCGGACGCTCAACACATCGTCGGCGAATTGATGAAGGGCTTCATTTTGCCGCGAGAGATCAAACACTTCAATCAGAAATTTGCCGCGCGGCTTGAAAATGAATTTCCGAATCACGCGGAGTATTTCAAACAGAATTTGCAATCGGCAATCCCGGCGATCTCACTCGTCGGCGAGACGGCACTGATGACGGCATTCTCGAATGACAAAGCCGCCGATCTGATCTTCGCTCAGCAAGTGCTCGGGCTCGGGCGTGCGGGAGATGTTCTGCTCGCGATCTCCACGTCCGGCAATTCGATCAACATCATCTATGCAATTGAAGCGGCGCATGCTCTCGACATAAAAACAATTGCGTTGACGGGGCGGACGGGCGGCAAGATGCAATCGCTCGTCGATGTATCGATCAATGCTCCGGCTGATCACGCGCATACAATTCAAGAGTTTCATCTTCCGATCTGTCACGCGATGTGTCTCGCGCTCGAGGAAGAATTTTTCGGCGAAGAAAGCGCGATCGATTCGGCAACCGAAAAACTCCGCGCGGAACCGTCGAGTCGCGAGCGTGAATTGCAATCGGAATTGGAAAAATGTCGCGCGGAAATCGAGCTGCGCGAGCGTGATCTGCAATCGACATCAGCTAAGTGCCGCGCGGAAGTCGAGCAACGCGACGCCGAGATTGAAACTCTGAAGTCGGAGATTGTCAATCGCGACAAAAAAATTGAAGAGCTGAAGTCGAAACCGGACATGCTCGACAAAGAACTCAAAACGCTGAAGTCCGATCTCTTCATGAGCAAAGCCAAAATCGATGAGCTGAACTCGGAGATCACCGTATACGCCGGAGAAGTCAAAAAGCGGAAGTCTGAGATTTTCGTGCGCGAAACAAAAATTGCGGAACTGATGTCGGAGATTGTCATGCGCGAAGCCGAAAGCGTCAAACTGAAATCGACCGTCGCCGAGCTCCGCGCGGAATTGGATCAACGTTTCGCTGAAGGTTGGCGGCTGTTTCAAAAATATCCGCAAGTCAGTGCTCACGTCCGGCAATTGCTCAACGGCGTCTTCACCCGCGAGAACGACTTCATGTCATTCATCTGCGGCGGTGCGCAAACAAATTCGCTCGAAACGATCTGGGATGTGCGGCGCGAGTGCGTGATGCGCAATCAACTGCAGGACGAAGAAATTCTCCGCGCGATCTTCGATTACTGTCTGAAATTGGTCAGCGCGTCGAAAATTCAGGCACGCTACTCACTGTTGCCGACGCGCGAGGGCGATCGCTTCGACTCGGACGTCCACATCGAAGGTCCGAACAGTCGCGCGCAAGGGCGGATCGTGCGCGTGTACTTGGCGGGCTACCGCAACGACTACAACGGCAAGATCATCAGAAAGAGCATCGTGCAGGTGCAGTGAGGAGGATGCATGATTTTGGGAGTTTCGCCGAGCATATCCGAAAGACTCAATGACAAATCGCAAGTTTCCGAGTCGAATGCCGAAGTCGACGAATCGCTTGACACAACATTTCAAAGCACGACGAAAAATATCATCGAAGCAATTTTGCCGATTGCTTTTAACGAAGTGTCGAAGTCAAAAAAAATCGAAGGAGCGAATGATATGAGTGAACAATTGCCGCTCAACAGACCGTCGCGGCTGACGTCGGTGCGAGTGAATAAGGCGAGCTTCAAGCAAATTTCTGCCGAAACGACGATTGCGGACGGCGAGAAACTCACGCGAGATTTGGCGGCGTTGCGTGAAGAGATCGCTCCGATTGCCGCAAAACGTTTTGTCATGTTCAAAAACAAAGCCGTGTGGTTCGATCGGGAAGTTGCCGGACTGTTTCCGAAGTTCGAGTCGGGAGTGTTGCCTTCGATCGGAACCAACAGTCATCTCGCGAGCAATTATGCCGGATTGGATTTTGAAGGCTTTCATTTCGATACGATGACGATGAACGAGTGCCTTCAGAGTTTCAGACAGGGCTCGGGCAATCCGTACTTGAGCGGCGACAACTACATGCATTTCGACAATGTCACTTGGAACAACTGCATTTTGACCGAGGAGACCAACGGCTCGAATTCATTGGTCGTTTGGAGTAACGGCAACTCGAATTGGTACAACAACAGCTCGTATATCGTCAAGCTCGTCCCGATCTGTCGACTGCGCGGCAAAAATGCGGCGGCAATGAATTACGCCGAAGCGTTTTCGACATGGCTGGAGCTCGGACTCATTCCCGACGGCTTGACTGCCGGGCAGGAACGACGCTTTGTCGAGATGTTCGTCGTCAAAGCACTCAAAACCGAGCTTCTCGATTGCGATCACAAACGCGCCGATCTTCAGCCCTACGACGAGCGGCAGTTGATCGACATCAATCGCGGGCATTGGGAGCTGTTTGACTTGGCAATGTCGAAAGGCGACGACATGATCGAAATTCAATTGCCGTCCGAGATTTCGCTCGCCGCTCGTCCGCCGCAACTCGACGTCCGACTGCATGGCGTGTGCGCGATCGACTTCGGCACCAAATCGACGATAGTCGTCTGCCGCGACGGCGACGCTCGCATACTCCGCATCGGCAAGGGCGATTATGCCGAAGCTCCGACCATGAAAGACTTCGAGAATCCGACAGTGATCGAGCTGCGCGATATCAACTCGTTCCTCGCGGCGTATCGCAAGCGCATCGGCAGACCGTTCACCGAGTGGGATCAAGTGACGGTTTCGCATCAGGCGGCGGACGCGATTTTTAAAGACAACTCGCGCGGCAGTTCGATCTACAACTCCGTCTTCGGCGAGCTCAAACGCTGGGCGAAAGACGATCAAAATTATCCGATCTTGAAAGACTTGCGCGGCACCGAGCAGGTGATCAAGCCGTACGTCGAGACGAAGTCAATCGACGAAGGCGACTTCGATCCGATCGAATTGTATGCGTATTATCTCGGCTTGTACATCAACAACATGCACCGGCAAATTTATCTCGACTACATTCTGTCGTATCCTGTGAATTATCGCAAAGAAGTGCGCGAAAAAATCCGTGCAAGTTTCGAGCGCGGTTTGCGCAAATCTCTGCCGCCTTCGTTGCAGTCCGACGACGAGATGATGAAACGCTTTCGAGTGTATCTCGGAGCGAGCGAGCCTGCGGCGTATGCGATCACGGCACTCGAGCAGTACGGACTCGAGCCGCGCGATATCGGCGATAAAACGGCGTACGGAGTATTTGACTTCGGCGGCGGCACGACCGATTTCGATTTCGGCATCGAGCTCGTTCCGAAAAAACATGCCCGTAATTTCCATATTGAACAGTTCGGTTCGAGCGGCGATGTGTTGCTCGGCGGCGAGAACATCATCGAGCTGCTCGCGTATGAAGTCTATAAAGACAACATCGACGAGATGCGCGCAAAGAAAATTCCGTTCGCGTTGCCGACCGGTTGCAAGACATTCGCCGGAGCCGAGACGCTGGTCGAGCAAACGCGCGATGCCGCCTCGCACATGAATAATCGCATTCTCGCGGAAAAACTTCGTCCGATCTGGGAGGGCGGTGACGGCGAAGAATTGATCGGCGACGCGCAACAGCTCAACATGTTTTCAAACGCAAAAGGCGATCAAGGCACCGGCTTGGTCGGAGTGCAATTGAAGATCGACGCGGAGAAACTCAATCGCGTGATCGAAGATCGGATTCGGCTCGGCGTGGAGAATTTCTTCCAATCGATGGCGGCAGCATTCAGAGGAAAAGACACTCGCCCGATCCACATCTTTTTGGCGGGTAATTCATGCCGCTCGCCGATTGTCAAAAAACTCTTCGACGAATACATTGCAAGAGAAGAAGCCGGGCAATACGTCCTGCACTTGCCGCTCGGAATGGACGAATACAAGTTTGACGACAGCGATACCGACGCCGATGCCGATTCCGATTCCGACGCCGATGCCGATTCCGATTCCGATGCAGATGCCGATGCTGACGCCGATGCAGATTCGGATATGGAATTGGATCAACAACGCACGGGCAAGACGGGCGTGGCGTTCGGATTGATCAGATGTCGAAAGGGCGGCAAAGACGTGAAGATCATCAATCGCAATGTCGACAAGTCGGATCAGATGCTCTTTCCGTACTTCCTCGGCGACGCGGGTTATAACGGCAAGATATTCAGAGTGACGATCGCCACCGATATCGAATACGGCGTGTGGAAATACTTCACTGCGGCGGATGAGCCTGACTTTGAAGTGTATTACACGTCCGCGCCGCGCGCACTGCAGAGCAAAATGCCGATTGCCGAAGTGTCGATGGTGCATTGCGTGATCGACGACAACGAAGTGAGCGACGACGAAGAAGTCGGCATTTACATTCGCAAGGTCGATCCGAACACGATCGAGTACGCGGTCGGCAGTGCGGACGACTTTACCGGCGAGTTTAAGGGCAAAACGCATTCGCAGAAACTGTGATGGGCGTGTCGACATAAGAATAATCGCGTTGACGGGGCGAACAGGCGGCAAGATGCAATCGCTTGTCGACGTATCGATCAATGCTCCGGCAGATCATGCGATGTGTCTCGCTATCGAAGCAGAATTTTTCCGATTAAGGATCGAAAAATTTATTGCGATTGCAAGGATTTTATGCTATCATCCGATCATTATTTCATGATCGGAGGTAATTCCAATGTTGAATGATGAAAACGCTGTTAACAACTTAAACGCATGTATTGACAAGAATTCAGCCGAAATTACAAAGGCATATGAATCTTTCTTTCGCCGGTGGCAACAGTTGCCGACAGATGATGAATTAAAAACCGCCGTCATCGAAGGACTCGGCAATCTGAACAAATTGTATCGCGCGGAATGTACGCGCTTCATTGAAGAAACGATTATGCCGCTCTTGAAGTCGGCGATAAAAAACTCGCTTGCTCCAACCGAGCGAAAGTATTCGATTGATTTGGATTTCGACGAACCTTACATAAAAAAATGCTTTGTCGACCTCCAAAAGCGGTTCATAAATTCGCTGGTCAACAGCCAAGCGCGGGCATTGAAAGCCGTGAAGGCTAAATGCTTGGAACAAGGCATGAAGACTTCCGAGATCGTTCGAGTGTTTCGATTTGTTCTCGGACTCAACAGTCGTAATGCGCTCGAGAATCTGAAATTCCAACAGACTGTTATAAAGGTTTGGTATCCGCCCAATTACCCATTTACAGACACAAACCGAAAGACGCCGAGTAAGACTCCGCCCAACGACGTTGACGATACTTCAACAGATAAAGTCATTCATTCACTCGAACAGTTCTATCGACAAGCTTCATCAACTGCCGAAACTGCAGTAGCATTAACATACCAAATGACCAATCATGAGTTGGCGCGATTGATATTAAATACAGCTATTGTTCAAGGATTTGCAAAGATATGGCGAACAGCGGCTGACGAAAGAGTTTGTAAAACGTGCGGAGGACTTGACGGCGAGATATTTGCCTTTGATCAACGATGTTTTTACAGCTCATATTTCACCGGTATTGTCCCGCCCGCGCATCTGAACTGTCGTTGCACGGTTGAATATCGTCAAATTTTCAAGCGCGTCAGGCATTCGAGCTTCGCAATATGTATCGGACGCAAGCACGCGAATTGATGGGAGATCAACAGGTTGAGCGCGCAAAGCTCGATCGAGATTATCCAAATTGGTCATGGGAAGATAAAGTTGTCGATAAAATGAATCGCAAAGGAATAACACGTGAAGAGGCAATCATCGATATTTACAAGACGGCAATCAAGTCAAATGCGAAGGTCAATGCAAATTGGGGGTTGTAGAATGGCAAGAAAAAAATACGCATACAGCTATAATGTATGCGATCAAGCAAATGAAGAATTATTTCATAAACAGTGCGCGGCGTTGGTGAAGTACATTCCGGGACTCGAGCCCGAGCGATTGTTGCAAGACGTTGACGGCACTCTCATTCAAATGTATCACCACAAGCGCGGCGAGATCAAAGTAGTCAATGACCGTGACACTTGGGCGTTGTACATTGACAGCGACTTTGACATTGATCCGTACTTTGAATGACGCCGAAAATTTCGTAAGCCGATTGTAATGTTGCAATGGAAGTTGTTTTGTGATATCATTCGACGCGTTTCAAAAATTCATCGAAGGAGTTGCAATCAATGGATTTCACCCGATACCTCAAGCAATATCCGGACGCGGACGGACGATTCGGCAAGTACGGCGGCGCATATCTGCCGGAGAAGTTGATCCCCGCATTCAAAGAGATCACGCACGCGTATCAGACGATCTGCCACTCGTCGGACTTCATCAGCGAGTTGCGTCGCATTCGCCGCGAGTTTCAGGGTCGTCCGACGCCGGTTTATCACTGCAAAACCATTTCGCGCAAGCTCGGCAGTTGCCAGATCTATCTCAAGCGCGAGGATTTGAATCACACCGGCGCGCATAAACTCAATCACTGCATGGGCGAGGGATTGCTCGCGCAGTTCATGGGCAAAAAGCGCATCATAGCAGAGACCGGCGCGGGGCAACACGGCGTAGCACTCGCGACTGCCGCCGCATTTTT
>CALGGX010000571.1 GCA_937916025.1 uncultured Selenomonadales bacterium | reverse complement strand
GGGCTCCTGCCATTACTTCCATTTTTTGAATTTGAAATCGGTCGATCGAAAGGCTTACGGGATTGACTTGGTGCTCGGCGTCGAGCTCAACATCATCGATTACGGCGGCGCGATTGATCTGTCGGAAAAAATTCTCCGGACGCTCGATTTTGCGATTGCAAGTTTGCATAATCCATGCATTTCGCCGGGCTCCATTGAAGAAAACACTTCTGCAATCCTCGGCGCGATTGAAAATCCGTACATAAATATTATCGGGCATCCCGACAATCCGTATTATCCTGTCGACTTTGATCGGATCGCGCGAGCGGCGACCGAGCATAATGTTTTGTTGGAGCTCAACAATCAATCGCATTACGACAAAGGTCCGAGGCAAGGCTCGCGCGAGTTGGCGGCGAATATGTTGGCGGCTTGCAAAAAGTACGGCACGCATGTGATCATGGGTTCCGATGCGCATGTCGATACCGAAGTCGGCAATCATTGTTACTCGCATGAAGTTCTCGAGCAAAATGCATTTCCGGAAGAACTCGTCGTCAATGTTGCTCCGCAACGTCTCTGCGAGTTCATTCGACGCTGAAAATATTTTTTTTGAGGAGAGATTTACTGAATGACATTAAACGAGATCATCAACGGACGCGACGAAGATTTGGCAATCCTCGATCAGGGACGCCGCATCAATTACGCCGAGTTCCGCGCGGCGATCGAAAACTGCCGAAATACGCTCTATGCGCACGGCATTCGACAAGGAGATCGAGTCGCAATCTTCTCGAAAAACTCCGCCGAATTCATCATCACTTACTTTGCAATCGCGTCGCTCGGCGCAATCGTCGTGCCGCTCAATTTTCAGCTGAGTGCTCGCGAGATTGCCTTCATTGTCGACGACGCCGACATCGATCACATCTATACTTATCAGCCGCTCGCGCTCGACGAATACAACGACAAAGTCCTGCAACATGACATCGCTCTCAACGGCAAATCGGACGGCTCACCTCCGGCTCCGCGCGTCGAGATCAAACCGATCGATCCTTGCGCGCTCGTCTACACGTCCGGTACGACCGGCTCGCCCAAGGGCGCAACTCTTTCGCATAAAAATCTCACGTCGAATGCGCGGCAAATGCGCGTCATGGGTTGCACTCGAGAGAGTCGCGTGCTGTGCATTCTGCCGATCTATCACTGCTTCGGCTGGACATGCGCGGTGCTTTACAGTTTCATCAACGGCGCGTCGATTGCGATCATTCGCGATGTGGCTCCGAAGACGACGATCGATCTCATTCGCGAAGAAAAAATCACCGACATTTACGCCGTGCCGCCGATCTATCGACTGATCACGATGTTTGCGGAAAAAGACGATCTCAAAACGATTCGGCTCGCGTTGAACGGCGGAACGACTCTGCCGGATAAGATCGCAAACGACTTTACCGAAAAATTCGTGACAAGTTGAT
>CALGGX010000570.1 GCA_937916025.1 uncultured Selenomonadales bacterium | reverse complement strand
GGACAGATCAAGGCCGGCTCGCTCAGCCGCACCGACCGCATGGCGAAGTACAACCAGCTCATTCGCATCGAAGAAGAACTCGGCAAGAGTGCAGTCTACGAGCGCAAACCGCTCCTCAATCGCACTGTCGGCGACGTTTGGACGGCGAAATAATTTTCGATCCGAACTCAATTCAATACGATTCAAAAATATTCAAGGCATCGACGTCAAGCGGCGTCGGTGCCTTTTGATTCAATTGAATGTCATGCAATTGCCGACAGTCTTTTTGCTTACGTAAGTTGCCTCGTCCGCACGCTTGTATATTTCTTCAAACGAACAATCGGCTGTGCCGTCAAACACGGACGCGCCGAGGCTTATCGTAATCTTGCGCTCGCCGAGCTCCGGTATGTCAATCTTTTCAATCTCTTTGAAAAAACGCTCGATCGCAATTCGCCCGCGTTCCTCATCCGTAACTCCGAGCAAATACGCCGAGAACTCGTCGCCGCCGAGCCGCATAATCACATCCGTGTTTCGGAATGCTTTTTTCAAGCAATCGGCAATCGCAATGATCACTTTATCGCCGACATCATGACCGTAATTGTCATTGACGGACTTGAATTTATCGGCATCGAGCATGCAGAACATCCCTTCAATGCCGCCCGATATCAACGTCCGAATCTTCTTTTCGCCGCTGCCGCGATTGAGCAAACCCGTCATCGCATCCGTTTCCGACAACGAGATCAGTTGCTTTTCGCGTTGCTTCGCCGCGTCAATAACTTCAATCGCAAACACAAACTGATGTATATTGCCGGAATGATTTTGATCGACAACCATGAAATGCGCCTTGCACCAGCCGTGTTGTCGACTCAAAAATTCATGATGAATTGCAAGCGAATGCGCCATTCGCTCCTCCAGCGTATTCAAATCAATGAATTGCAACATATTCTGCAGCTCATCTTTGTCGGTCATTTGATTGACAGCCGCGCGGAAACGCGTTGCCGCATTGTTTCCGTCGCCGAGATTCAGCAAATTCACGTTGGGATCGCGACTCAATTCATGGATCGAATCATCCGAAAGATCAATCAAATGCATTGATGCATAGAGTCCGGAATGGCTCGCTATTCCATGTTTTTTTGCCAAGTCTTCGATCTGCCGCTGTTTTCGACTGACGCTCCATTGCACCGCCGTCAACACTATCACCATTGCAAAGAAAAAGCCGACCAGCATGTAGAATATCAAATTCGAGAAAGTGCCGATCTCACGATTGCTGTCACGTTGAATGACCAAATACCAATCGAACTCGGGGATGTACTTCGTGATGATATAAATATCGTCGACTTTTTTAAATATGATTTGATTATCCGGTTGCGTGTCGATGACACTGTCAATCAATGCGTTTTCAATCTTGTATGATTGGCTGTCGACTTTAATCAAACCGTGTCTGTCAACCAAATTGATTTTTATGTGATGCGCGGATTCTGCTTTGATAAAGATATCCTGCAATCGTTCCATAAGCATGCCGACTGCACAGACGCCGAGCAAGTTACCGTCTTCATCGCGAATCTTGGCATCGACAAAAACCGTCAAAATATCATTGTTGGTTTCGTCAAGGTTGACATCGAAATTGTACTCGACATCTTTTTCGACGAATTTCTTATACCACGTATCATATTCGTCGTAAAGCGGCGATACTTTTTTGAAAAAGCCCTTTTGCGTGTAATAATTCATTGTGGCATTGGATGTAACGGCGACGCAGCTGTAATTGAAGCTCTTTGCGATCGAATCGAGATAAACGGACAGTATTTCGACTTCTTCATCGAAAGGAATCGAAGTCTCGGCTTTGAGATTTTCTCGGAGGAATTGATCGTTCGCCATCGTTTGGGCAACCATTATCGGCTTAATCAATTCCTTATTAATGTCTTCGTGGACGTTTGAAACAATAACTTTGATCAGTTCTTCGTCATGTCGTTCGATCACTTCACTCAATATCAAACATGATATTGAAATGGACAGCAACGATGTAAATGCAATGATCGCAACAACCATTTTTGAAATGCTGCGACTGTCCGATAAATTTCTCTTCATCAGATATCCCTTCGTGGCAATCGGGCTCGTTAAACTAAAAAAGCTCTCGCCCGCGCGGGTGAGAACCTCGACTCTTTCTTTTGACAGGACATATCGTCACTGTTTTTATTTTACACCTTCCAATGCACCGCGCCTGTCGGTTACTTCTCTCTAAAAGAAATGGCGGAGTGGAGAGGGTTCGA
>CALGGX010000569.1 GCA_937916025.1 uncultured Selenomonadales bacterium | reverse complement strand
GATTCCCGAACCGATCCCTGAACCGATTGCGGAACCGATCCCCGAGCCGATTCCCGAGCCGATTCCTGAACCGATCCCTGAACCGATTGCGGAACCGATCCCCGAGCCGATTCCCGAACCGATCCCCGAGCCGATCGCGGAGCCGATCCCCGAACCGATTCCCGAACCGACATCAGAACTCGTCACCAATGATCACGTGGAGCTGAGTAAGCAATTGCCTGTCGAAACTCCGCCGCCTGCAGTTTCAGAAATGCTCGCCACAGCCCCTGCTCCCGAGCCGGAACCCGAACCGATTCCGGAACCGCTGCCCGTTGAAGAAGCACCGGTAGAAGAAAAAATCGTGCACAAAACTAAACAGGCTGAAATTCTCCGCGCGGCATTGCGTAAAGCCATGGCTAAGCAGGCAAAAATCAAATCGAATGTCGAAACGCCGCCGTCAATCGATCGCGTTCAAAACAAACGCTCCATATTAATCGGAAAGCACGCGATGCGAACAATCAAAACCGACAGCGGAATCACCATTGTCGAAGAGGGTGCCGAGATCACCGAAGCCGTCTTCCAAAAGGCGCACCGAACTTTCAAAAAACGTACAATAAAAAAAATGCGCCCGAGCGCAATCAATTCAATTTGCCGAATTCTGCAAAATCATTTTGGGGTAATTGCCCATTTTTTTTTTTGATCAAACGATCGAAAACACATCCGACTCTCCGTCGAAAACAACAACGTCGAGTTGCTCGAACTCCGCGCGGAGTTTTTCCGCAAGCACTTCGACAATCGGATGCTCGGTTGCAAAATGCCCCGCGTCGATCACATGAATGCCATTGTCGACGGCGGCTTGCGCCTCGTGATATTTCACGTCGCCCGTGACGAATGCGTCCGCGCCGTAAAACTTCGCTTTCGATATGAATTCGGCTCCCGCGCCGCCGCAAATGCCGACTTTTTTGATCGAAAAATCGCCCGCGTCGATTAATCTTACAAAGTCCGCGCGGAGTACTCGCTTGACATGCCCGGCAAATTCTCGCGCCGACATTTCCGTTTCGAGCCGCCCGAGTCGTCCGAGCGTCAACTCTTCCGACGATTGATCCAACGGCTTTACGTCAATCAAGCCGAGCCGCGCGGCAAGCACATCATTCACGCCGCCTTCAGCCGAATCCAAATTCGTATGCGCCGCGAATACTGCAATATCGTTTTTGATCAACGCCTTCAATCGCCTTCCGAGCGGCAAATCGAGCCGCACATTTTTGATCGGGCGAAAGATCATCGGATGATGCGAGACTATCATCTCCGCTCCGAGATAAATCGCCCGCTCGATTGCCGCAAGACTTACGTCGAGACAAACCAAAATGCGTTTCACTTCCGAGTTCGGCTCGCCGACCAACAAGCCGACATTATCCCATTCTTCTGCCAAGCGCGGCGGCGCAATTCGATTGAGAGCCTCCGCAATTGTCTGCACCGTGATCTTTTTCATCAACAACACTCGCTTTATTCTTTTCTCGAGATGTAGTATAATCGATAAAAATATTGATTGCAAAACAAAAGGTAGTGATAAAAATGCCGGTAAAAATGGTATCGTCGACACCGACGCATTCGGCTTTTGAAACATTTCATGACACGACGCATCGCGTGAGCGGAAAAGATCCGTCGTTTGCGGGCGAGCTTCTCGAGCAGCAATCGGACGGAGTGACGCGCGACCAGCTCGAGGCAATGCTCGAAAAGATCGACGAGCAGGCGGGACGCTTGTCGAGAACGCCGACTTTCGACGAGCTCAAGGAATATCGAATGATGATCAAAAACTTCATCAGCGCGGCAATGTCACACATGTATGAATTGCACACGACGGCGGGATGGGATCGCATGGGGCGGCAACGCGCTTACACGACCGTCCGCAAAGTCGATCGGAAGCTCGAAGAAAAGGCAGAAAAAATTCGCCTCGGGCAATCGGAACAACTCGACATCGTCGCGTCTCATGACGCTATTCGCGGAATGCTCGTCGATCTCTACATGTGAGGCTCAATATGAATTGGAATGACATTATCGGGCATTCGGATATCATAAAGCGGCTCCGCGCGGCGATTTCAAACGACATGTTTCCGCACGCCGTGATTTTTTCCGGCGCGCGCGGCATCGGCAAATTCACAACGGCTGAAGTCAGTGCCGCCGCGTTGCTGTGTCAATCGAAAAACAACGCGCCTTGCGGCGAATGTCAATCGTGTCGTGCAATCCGCGCGGGCGTGCATCCCGATCTGTTTGTGATCACGCCGGATACTTCCGCCAAACAACCGGTCATCAAAGTCGGGCAGATCAGACAGTTGCTCGCTGATATCTCACTCGCGCCGATGCTTTCCGAGCTTCGTGTCATAATCATCGACGACGCGCATTTGATGAACGGCGTTTCGCAAAATTCAATTCTGAAGACGATCGAAGAACCCGTCGGCAAATCGGCATATATACTTGTCACAGATCGGCGTTCGGATTTGCTGATCACTCTTCGCTCGCGGTGCATGACAATGACATTCAATCGATTGACGCCGGAAGAACTCGCGCTCGGACTTAGAGATCGAAACATCGGGGATATTGAACAAATCTCGCAACTTTCCGACGGAAGTCCGGGACGGGCAATTCAACTGTCGAATGAAGGCGGTTTGAAACTCCGCGCAGCAGTTTTCGATATTTTAAAGTCTATCGAAAAGAT
>CALGGX010000568.1 GCA_937916025.1 uncultured Selenomonadales bacterium | reverse complement strand
ACTCCGCGATGAAGATTTCATTCCGACGCAAAAGATTGATGCGGAAATTCATCCGACGCTGATCAATCTGAAGCTCGCTGAAGAATTGCAATTGCTCGCGCCGTTCGGAATCGGCAATCAACATCCGAAGTTTGCGTGGAGAAGTGTGCAAGGCAAAAATGCCCGGGCGATGGGCGGCAACGACCGGCACTTGACTTTCGAGATCGAGTCGTCGACAAATGAATTGTTGCTTCCGCCCGACGACACGGTTGAAAAAATTCCCGGCAACATTGCAGACAACAATCCCGTCGATGCGCCGCAAACGAAATATATCGGCGTCGATGAGATTGATGAATTGAGCGCGGCGTTCGGCGATGAAGGTTTCGACGAAATTGCCGAAGCCTTCGGCGATTCGGAAGCGCAAGCCGATCGGATCGGCGAGCTCGAAGAAGACGAAGCTCCCGACGGTTCGGACGACAAACTCAAAGTCCGCGCGGTCGGCTGGAGCATGGGCGCGTTGGCTCCGCTCGTCAATGAAGAGCCGATCGATATCGTTTTCGAGCCGTCCGTCAACGAATACAACGGCGAAAAATCCGTGCAATGCATGATCAATTCGCTCGAACCGAGCGGCATGCCCGATCAATTTCCGAGCCGCGCGGAACTCGGACGCATATATAAATTCCTGCGCTCGCAATCGAAGAGCGGAATGCCGCAACCGTTTGACATTTGCAAACTCACCGCCGCGTTTCGCCGCTCGAACGTCGCCAATGACGAGCCGAAACTCAATTCGATTTACACTCTGTCGAGCGCGATGCAAATATTTGCCGAGATCGGATTGATGCATTTCGATGCCGACGGCAAAAATTTCTTCATGCCCGTTCCAAAGGGCAGGTTTGATTTGAATCGCTCACGAATTTTTAAACTCAACAACGAAGGTGCTGATGATGAACGATAAAGGCAAAAAGCCGGTGACAATCGAATCGATCCTCGAGGCGGTGCAGTCGTATCAGCCGGACGCGGATTTGAATTTGATCGAGAGAGCATATCTCGTTGCGAAAGAAGGGCATGACAAACAAAAGCGCGCGTCGGGAGAACCTTACATCAATCATCCGATGCAGGTCGCGCAAATCCTGACCGAGTTGCATCTCGACGACGAAACAATCGCGGCGGCTCTCCTGCATGACGTGATCGAAGATACGGTTTTCGAGCTCGATGAAGTCGAGGACATGTTCGGACCGGAGATCGCCGAATTGATCGACGGCGTGACGAAGCTCGGCAAAATTCCTTTCATGTCGAAAGAGGAACAGCAACTCGAGACGTATCGGAAAATGTTTTTGGCAATGGCAAAAGACATCCGCGTGGTGATGATCAAACTCGCCGATCGACTGCACAACATGCGGACGCTGAAATTCATGCGCGAGGATAAACGCCATCGAATTGCGCAGGAGACAATGGAATTGTATGCGCCGCTCGCAAATCGGCTCGGAATTTCGAGCATCAAATGGGAGCTCGAGGATTTGAGTTTGCGATATCTCGAGCCGGAGATTTATTACGAGTTGGTTGAGCACGTCAATCAAAAGCGTCGGGAGCGGCAGGATTTTGTCAGCGAAGCCGTCCGACAGATCGAAGAAGAATTCGACGACTCGGACATTCATGCGGCGATCAGCGGGCGCGCAAAACATTTCTACAGCATTTACAAAAAGATGATGCGCGATCACAAAGACATCGGCGAGATTTACGATCTTTCGGCGGTGAGAATTCTCGTCGACACGGTCAAAGACTGCTACAACGTGCTGGGCGTCATTCACGCGAAATGGAAACCGATCCCCGGACGTTTCAAGGATTATATCGCAATGCCGAAGTCAAACGGCTATCAATCGTTGCACACGACGGTCATGGCGTTGGGCTATCCGCTCGAAATTCAGATCCGAACCTTCACGATGCATAAAATTTCCGAGTACGGAGTGGCGGCGCATTGGAAATACAAGGAGAAAGGGCGGAGCGTCGATGCGAGCGAGCCGTTCGATCAGAAGATGTCGTGGCTGCGGCAGGTCGTCAATCTGCAGGAAGAGATCACCGATCCGAAGGAATATTTCGAGGCGTTGAAAGTCGACATCTTCAGCGATGAAGTATTCGTGTTCACGCCGGTCGGTGACATATTGTCATTGCCGCTCGGCTCGTGCCCGATCGATTTTGCGTACAGAGTTCATACCGAGGTCGGGCATCATTGCATCGGCGCGAAAGTCAACGGCAAACTCGTGACGCTCGAATATAAATTGCAGAACGGCGATCTGGTCGAGATCATCACGAACAAAAACAGCAACGGACCGAGTCGCGATTGGCTCAACATAGTGGCGTCGTCGGATACGCGGAGCAAAATTCGCGCGTGGTTCAAAAAAGAAAATCGCGAAGAGAATATTGTCGGCGGCAGAGAGATCATCGAGCGCGAGTTGAAAAAACTCGGCTACAATCCGAAAGAAATGCTGAAGGAAAATCGGCTCGGCGAGATCTGCAAGCGATTGAACATTGCTTCGGAAAATGATCTGTTGGCGGCAGTCGGTTACGGCGGTCAATCGGCAAAAGGTATTGTCACCAAGCTCGTCGAGCTGCACAAGAAAGACATTCAAGAGCACATGACGGATGATGTGTCGGCGTTGCTGTCGGAAATAAAAAAACCGCAACGCGGCAATCAACGCAAGACCGATCACGGCGTTTTGGTCGAAGGCGAGAGCGGATATTTCGTTCGGCTGGCGAAGTGTTGCAACCCGATCCCGGGCGATGAAATTGCCGGCTATATCACTCGCGGACGCGGCGTTTCGGTGCATCGATCGGATTGCCCGAACCTGCTCGCCGGCATGGAGATCGAGCGAATGATCGAAGTAAGTTGGGACAGCATCCTCGAGCGCGAGTACACGGCGGAAATCGAGATCATCTGTCAAGATAAGAGCGGCGTGCTCGCTTCGCTGTTTGCGTTGCCGGCAGAAATGAAGATCAACATTCACTCGGTGCATGCGGTGCCGAACAAAAGCAACAAGACCTCGATCGTGAATTTGACTGTCGAAGTGAAAAACTCCGATCAAATCAATCAACTGATGACGAAAATGCGGCGCATCGAAAATGTTTACAGCGTGGCGCGTCCGATGGATAAGATCGTGTCGAAGTGATTGCGTCTGCCGCT
>CALGGX010000567.1 GCA_937916025.1 uncultured Selenomonadales bacterium | reverse complement strand
TTCGGAAAGAATTCGGCGCGGACATCAACGCCGCGTGCGGTCAGTTACGCAATAAAAAAATCGGTTGAGGTGAGACGAATGAAGAGATTTTTGTTGACGTTCGCATGTCTCTTTTTGATGTTGATTCCGACGGTTGAAGCGGCGGACGACGGCGAGACGATTGTGATCCTCGTTCGACACGGAAAAACTTTTTACAATGACGAGGGGCGTTGTCAAGGCGCGTTGGATACGCCGCTCAATCCGACCGGCATTCAACAGGCGGAGCTGTTGGCAGAGCGATTGAAAGACGTGCCGATTGACGTGTTCATTTCAAGTCCCTTGGAGCGGGCGTATCTTACAACAAAAAAATGCGCCGATGCGCAAGGCAAGCCGATTGATTACACGGACATTCGGCTGAAGGATCTCGATTACGGCGATTGGGCGGGCAAATTGTACTCCGATATAGCAAAAGAATATCCCAAGCAATACAAATTGGCGAATGAAAAGCCATGGAAGATCACATATCCGAACGGCGGAACGCTCAAAGAACTGCAATCGAGATATCGTGCGGCATTGGACGATGCGGTTGCGCGTTATCCCGGCAAAGTGATTTTTATCGGCGCGCATTCCGGCGGCAACGCGGCGTTGTTGTGTGATGTGTTGGGGCTCAAGCTCGACGGTTACAAACGAATTCGGCAGGATAACACTTGCATTAATGTGTTGCAATACAAAAGCGGCGAATGGAAAGTTCTGCTGATGAATTCCGTGGATCATCTCGGATATTTGTACAACGGCATGAAGAAGGCGGCGTGAATTTCATCGAATGAATCGCGATTTGATTGCAAACGTCAAGAAATAGATCGCGGCACTGACGACGACGATGGTGGCACCGGCGGCGGTGTTGAAGTGATAAGCGATCGTCAAGCCGCTGATGCCGGAGAATAATGCAATCAGAACCGAGACGAGATTGTAATGCTTGACATCGTTGGTGACGTTGCGCGCGGCGGCGGCGGGCAGGACGAGTAATGAGTTGATGATCAGAATTCCGACCCATTGAATGGATATCGAAACGATGACGGCGAGCATGGCGGCGAAAGTTGCTTCAACTCTGAATGCGGCGATGCCTCTGCTTCTCGCGAACGACGGATTGATCGACATTACGAGCAGTTGATTGAACATTGCCGCCCAGATCAAAATGACGATCACGAAGACGATGGCGAGCGCGATCAAATCGTCTTCGGTGATGCTCAAGAGATCGCCGATCAGGTAGGCGGAGAATTTGTTGAAGGAGCCGCCGCCGGACATGATCATGAGACCGAGCGCGATTGCGGTTGAAGAAAAGACGCCGATGACGGTGTCTGCTCCCGTGCGTGCTCGGTTTTTGATGTAAGTGATCAGCAAGGCAAAGGCGATCGAAAAGATGATCAGTGAAGCGAGCGGCGAGCTCGAGCCGAGCAACACTCCGATTGCGATGCCGGTGAATGCGCCGTGTCCGAGAGAGTCCGAAAAAAATGCCATGCGATTGGAAACGACCATGGTTGAAAGCAATCCGAAGAGTGGAGTGACGAGCAGGATTGCGATGAAGGCATTGATCATGAATTGATATTCAAACAAAGAGTTCACTCCTAAAGTATGGAGCCGAAAATTTTTTTCATGCTTGCGTCGGCGAACACTTCATCGGGACTGCCGACGGCGAGCACTTTTTTATTGAGCAGAACGACTTGATCGGCGTATTGCGCGACGAGATCGAGATCATGCGAGATCAGAATGATTGCCATGTCTTCCTTGGCGCGCAGCTCGAGTACGATCTGATAGAACAGCTCGAGACCGTTCCGATCGACGCCGGAGACCGGCTCATCGAGCAGAAGCAGATCGGGGAGCGGATCGAGCGCGAGCGCGAGGAGGACGCGTTGCAACTCGCCGCCGCTCAATGCGCCGAGACGACGATCGATCAGATGTTCGGCTTGAACGCGCGAGAGATTGTCGAGGACTTGACGTCGGAGATGATGCGAGGAGAACAGCCAGACCGGTCGGCGCGAAAGACATGCCATGAAAAGATCCATGACCGAAGCGGGTGCGCTCACGTCGAAACTCAAATATTGCGGCACGTAGCCG
>CALGGX010000566.1 GCA_937916025.1 uncultured Selenomonadales bacterium | reverse complement strand
TTTATTTACAAAGAATGCGCCTTATATCCCCAGCCCTAAAGGGCGGGGTCTTACGGCGCGAAAAGATAATTTCTCCCGACTCGAGTTCTTTCGGCGGCGGACATTTTTTTGCGCACTCGATCAACGGCGAAAAATCTTTCGAGCCGTCGGCATTTTCGGCAATGTGTTTGCAGTCCGGAAAACCGACCGCTCCCGTCGTGAACACTCGATCGGCATAGGATTTATCGGGCGGCACCAGACAATTCGTCGTCAGCAAGATCGCGCCGTTGAATGATTTGAACTCCGATTTCTGTTGCCACCAAGCATTGCCGTAGTTGCCGCGAAGATGCGAGTACTTTTTGAATGCCGGATAATAATGTGCGGGCAACATCTCACCGTGAGTGTACACGTCGACGCCCGAGTTTTTTGTCTGCTCGAGAAGTTGCCGAAGATCGGCGAAATCATGACCGCTGATCAAAATGCCGGGGCGATTGCCGACTCCGAGTTTAACCGTCGTCATCTCGGGATTGCCGAACGCCTCGGTGTTTGCTTTGTCGAGCAACGCCATCACTTCAACTCCGAACTTGCCTGTTTCGAGCGTCAATGCCGTCAGTTCTTCAACCGAAACAAAGTCTGCATCGATCAGCTTTGCCAGTGTCGATTGCAAAAATCGATCCGTCTCCGGCGATTCGCAGCCGAGTTGATTGGCATGGTAAAGATACGCCGCCATGCCTTTCAAGCCGTAGAGGATCAAATCGCGCAAACTCTGCACGTCTTCATTCGGCTCTCCGCGCTGAACTCGAGTATCGGCAGGCAACTGCACGTCCGACTTTCCGTAAAACTCCTCCGCCGCACGCTTGGTCTTGTCGATTGCCCGCTCGATTGCCGTCGGATCGAAGTTGGCATTGGTGATCGTCATAAACAAATTCGTCGTGATCATATGATTGATCTCAATCGGAATGTTTTCGGATTCCGCGCGGAGCTTCGTTGTCACGAGCGAGAGAACTTCCGTCGCGAAAATCAAATCATCCTGCTTATCGGCAACGACGGCACTCTTGCCGCACACGCCTTTGACCGTGCAACCCTTGCCCCCGCCGTTTCCTGACATTGATTGCAAAACATAAAACACACCTCACTTGTCGAGTTTTTTCGTTTAAGTATAACAGTGCGAAAAAATTTTTTGTGTGATACGAGCGCGCCGTGTCTTTCACTGCAGAATACAGCAATACCGGCTCCGCGCATTTCCAATCGAGAATCTCTTCGAGCCGCCACGGATAGAAATTGTTTTTGATCTGATACACTTCACCCTCGTACTCAACATCTTTGATCGCCGCCGTGCAGTTCGAGCCGCTGAACAGACTCCATACCACGCAATCATTGACGAACTCGCGCGGAGGCTCGACGCTCGGCTGCAGGAATTGATCTTTGTCGTTGAGCCAATTCGCTTTTGGAAGGCGGCGCACGGCGTGAACGATCATCGCCCGCTCGAAATTCTCCGGCACGACAGACATGCCGCCCGCACTGATATATGGTCCCGACAACAACGACGTGTAATTTTGATGCATGAGATCATTGCCGTTACACATTAACGATGCGAGAAATCCGTCCGCAACCCGATCTTGAACGTCTTTAACATTGGAACTTCGACTGAGCGCATTCGAGAACGGCGGAAATGTTTTCGTGTTCGGCGAACGCGCAATCCAAGTGTTGAGTAATGCTCCGCCCGGTGCCGATGTGATCGTTTTCGTCGCGATCTTTTCAAGTCGATCGTTGAAGACATCGAATTTGATCGATTGATCGGTCAACGGAATATGCTCGGCGAGATTCCACATTGCAAAACCGACGGGAAATTTGCCTTTGGTGCCTTGAAAGTGCGTCGACGGAAATACAAAGCCGCCCTCGAATTTATAATCAAAGAACTGCTCGCGAAGTCGCTGATCGATGGTCGCATTGATGTACTTGATCTTAGAGAATATGCCGACGATCGTCTGTCGATCTCTGAGTTCGCGATCGATCCGATACAAAAATTGCGACGAGAGCTCGCGGCTCGCCTTGCCCATACCTTCGTCAGTCATGCGTCGGCGGATCGCGGTCATCGAGACGTTAAATTTGTGGACTTTGTCAAAGTCTCGTTCAAAATTGCTTGCCATGGCGTAGGGCGGATTGATGAAGACGATCCATTTCAGCTCGGGATTGTCGAGATCGGCGCGGAGCTTCGGCGGCAGTTTTTCTTCGCCGTCGTTGAGATAATCATACTGAAACGCCGTCGCCTCGGGATATATTTTTTTGCAGTAAGCGGCATCGTCCGGCAACAGCGTCGAGATGTAGCAATACTTCAGAGCCTCGTTCGGCAACGGGAACTCGAGATTGCCGGTACCTGCCGCCATGTCCCACAATCGATATTCGCCCGACTCCCACCATCGATCGCCGATCACCCGCGCGAGATATTCCAGTGCTTTGCGCGCATGCTCAATCGGCGTGAAAAACTCGCCCGTGAATCGCCGCAACTCGATCGTCGTCATGCGATCCATGCGTTGCCGAATCGCGAGCATCGTCCGCGCGTCTTTCACCTTCTCATAACTGTCCCAAAATGTTTTGTAACTGTCGATGGGCATGAGCTTTTCCTGAACCGTGCCGTCATGCAATCGGAAGCGAACGAGGCTTTTGCCGGTGATTATGCCGGGCTCGGCGGGCGCGCTTTTGCCGTTTTCGATGTCCGTCAAAAAATATTCCGATGGCTTGTGCGAATTGGCAACGACCGCTCCAAATTGTTTATTCCATTGCTCGAAGACGGCATAAAAATTGTTCTCGTCAATGACTTTTGAAACGCCGCCGCGCTCCGATCTTTTCAAGAAAATGTTTCGCAAAACCTTGTCGAAGGCTTTTTCCTCGGCATCGAATTCGAAAACATGACAATCTTTCATGAAAGGCTCTTCGGCGAGCGCGGCGATCAATTTTTTACAGGGTGTCGACGGCGCGAGATCCCAATCAAAATTCGCCTTCCGATCGATATAGCAGTTGAATGCGTCTGTGGGAAGAATGGCGGCGGATTGCTTGTCGACGACGCAAACATTTTGCGAAGGCACTCGGAGATCGTTGCCGTACTTCAATCGTCGAATGTAATAAAGAGCTTGGGCGAAAGTGCGGGCGAGTCGGCAGACGTTACGAAAATTGCCGTCGAATTTAAACTCGAAAAGAGTCTGCGGCGTGTAAAAATCGATGTTCTTTCGAGTGTCGAAACGAAAACCGAAGTGCTTGAAATGGCTGACGAAATAAAACTTGACTTCTTCTTCGTTGCTGCAATTTGACAGTGTCTGATACAGAGTTTTTTTCATGTCTGAACCTTTCCGAGATTGCGCGCGATCGTCGAGGAATTGTCGGCGTGCCTGATGTAATATTGCTCGTCGTCCGGAAGATTATCGTAATCGAAATACCACGGCAGATGTTTCAACATCAGACTGCCCGTCGTCCGCAATGAAAATCGAAGGCTGTAATGTCTGCAATTCTGATACAGCGCAAACGTCGTGTCGACCTGCGCGTAGTACAAAT
>CALGGX010000565.1 GCA_937916025.1 uncultured Selenomonadales bacterium | reverse complement strand
GTTAACGCTAGGATCGAGCTTAGCAAGGGAACGATCGGATCGGAGGAGTGCTTTAATGGTATTCAGCAGGAAGGCTTCGGTATGCTCGGCGGCTTGACGGCGAATTGCCTACAATGTTTGATTGCAGGAAATGACACGCCGTTTAGACACGGCGAGAAGCGCGTCATTACGCGACTTGACGGCAATTTTCGGCAATCCTGTGCTGTTTAGAGAGTTGTATTGATATTGTGCAGAGATTGTTGTTATCATGTCGAAGGAATCGAACTGAATCGGGCATTAAGCTCGTGATGGATAAACGGAATAAAAGACAGATTTTCTGTGGATAAAGATTAATCTTTGTACAAAAGCGATAAAAAGAGGTGAAAAATCATAGAGAAATTGCAGACAGTGAGTCATCGAATAGAGTTGACGGATTTGCCCGAGCTAAAGCCTATGGAATTATACGGATTGGTTAAGCTGGCTCGGTATTTGGAGCCGTATACGAATCGGATAGTGATGATGTGCGAGTTGAGTATTACGAGCGGAGGTAAGGTGATCAACAAAGTCATAAAGCCGATGGGTATAAAGTCGGGAGACGTAAAGGATATAGTCGGTTGCAGTCCGAGGGCGGCAGGTATGCTGATAAAATCTCTGGCGGAGAAGAATATCATGCGGCGCGATAAGGACTTTTATATGAATCCGCGCTACATAAGGGCATTCGACACGCTTGCCGCCGAATCGACGGTTGATTTATTCAATGCCGATCGGGTTGAAGAGCAAATGCTCGAGGAGCCGTTCGATGCAGAGGAGATGCAAGAGTAAAAGCCCGCCGTGACGCGACTTTGCAGGCGGTTTCATACGATAAAAATGCGAGTTTCTATATTATATAGTCATGACGCACAGAAGCGGCGTAACGGCTATATTTTTTTACACGAGAAAAGCATCGAGGGGGCGGCGTCGACGCGTTACAGGGCTGTTTACGCGCAAATGCGGGGCATTTCCGATAGAAGTCGAAATGCCGACGGCGGGGCGCGCGCGGCGTGATGTTATAAGTTCTCCCGATCTGCAAATCGTTTCAAAAATTTGCTGTTCATAAAATCAGAAAAAGATGCAGTCTCTTTTTTCTGAACATCTCTCGAATTCTCTCACACACAAAAACACGTCTCGAGAGTTCTGCCCCACAGGGCAGGGCTCCGAGACGTTTGCGCTTTAGCGCAATATTTTTGCAGATCGTTTCATAAATACAAGAAAAAATTCCCTGCTGCATGTTTGATCATATTTTTTATGAACGTATGTGAATAAAAAATATGATCAATATTTATTTGTTCCGTATACGGGATAAAAATAAATAAAATCAAATGATCGATCATATTTATTCATTATTTTTCCGTATACGGAATAAAAATAAATGAATCAAATTGATCGATCATATTTATTCATTATTTTTCCGTATACGGAATAGACATAAATAAATCAAATTGATCGATCATATTTATTTATTTATTGTTTGGATAAGGGGGATGATTTTGACACTCAACTCCTGCCGCTGATGTTAATATTGAAACACAAATGTATACATTCAAAAATACATCAAAAATGGGGTAAAATCCCGATCACTTTACACTATATATATAGGGGGTATTTTTTTTGGGGAGTGATTCGGCATGGTACCCGACAAGGTTATAACCGAGGCGATCGGCAGAAACGGAAGATCGGTGATTGATACTCTCGGACTCGGCGAAAAGGTTCTTCAACTCCGCCGCAATCTCACGCTCGAAGAAATTGCCGATCGCATCAACAAAATCAAACCTGAGGGAACTCCCAATATCGGTATCTCCCAGATCGCCAAGTATTGCGAGAAACATGGTGTCAATCCAAGTCGGCAATCGGTTACTAAGGTCGTCAAGTCGATGCATATCAACACGCTCGAGGATGCTGTCGACGTTCAGAAACGCGTCGCACGCCACGTCCGCAAGCTCGAGCACTTCGTCGACGAAGTCAAAGATGATAAAGAAAAATTATCCGAGATCGCCAGCATTTCCAACGCATATCTCAATGCTTGTAAATGTCTGCTTGATGTCAACAGAACAATCTCTAAAATAGAAAAGGAGCATCTCGGTCACGACAAAGTTCGTAAGGTGCTTAAAACATTACTCGAAGTCCTTGATATGTATCCTGAAGTCAAAGCTCAGTTTATGGAAAAACTTCGCGAGTCTACCGTTTACGATACAATCAAGTACATGTGAAAGGATCGGTTATGCTTCTTTCCAACAGGATTTTCGGCGACTTAGCCGATGCGATTGAGATCAAACATCCGGATCTGCCGCAAGTACCTCGCTGGGACACAATCGAACGACTTAATAAGGAGAAAGACCTGATTGGTATCTACCTCTCAGCGCACCCGCTGGATGAATACGAATTCGAATTGCGCGAACTTTGCAATGTGACGACGAATGAGTTGTCGCAGTTTG
>CALGGX010000564.1 GCA_937916025.1 uncultured Selenomonadales bacterium | reverse complement strand
AAAAAATCGGCTTGCCGGACGCGGCGATTGCCGAGCTCAACGGCGGTTCGGCGACGGAGATCAGACGGCGGCGCAAGTCGATCGGATTGATTCCGCACTACAAAATGGTCGACACGTGCGCGGCGGAGTTTGATGCTCAAACGCCGTACCTGTATTCGACTTACAACGCCGAGACGACGGATGCGCTCGCGCCTGCGCAAAACAAAGTGATCGTGCTCGGTTCGGGACCGATCCGAATCGGTCAGGGCGTCGAGTTCGATTACTGCTCGGTGCGTTGCGTGCGGCAGTTGCGCAAGCTTGGAAAATTCGCGATCATCATCAACAACAATCCCGAGACGGTTTCGACAGACTTCGACACGAGCGATCGGCTGTATTTCGAGCCGCTCACGCTTGAGGACGTGCAGAACATCATCGAGTACGAGGCGGGCGAGGAGCAGGTCGGAGTGATTGCGCAATTCGGCGGGCAGACGGCGATCAATCTCGGCGTTGCTCTTGACGGCGAGGTCGACGACAAAGATCGCTATTACATCCTCGGCACTTCGGTCGAAGACATCAATCGCGCGGAAGATCGCGATGCGTTTGATAATCTGTGCGAGGGGCTCGACATTCCGAGACCGAAAGGCGCGGCGATCTTCACTGTCGAGCAGGCACTCGAGGCTTCCGCGCGGATCGGCTTCCCGCTCATGGTGCGTCCGAGCTACGTGTTGGGCGGTCGTGCAATGCAAGTCGTCTACAACGACGAAGAGTTGACGGCGTATGTCAATCGAGCGATTGCGGCGAGCGACGGCAAGCATCCGGTGTTTGTCGATCGATATATTCAAGGCACCGAGCTCGATGTCGACGCGGTTTCGGACGGCGAGAATGTTTTGATCGGCGGCATCATGCAACACGTCGAGCGCGCGGGCGTGCACTCCGGCGACAGCATTGCGGTCTTTCCTCCGATGACGGTCGACAAGCCGACGCTCAAAACCGTCACGGATTTTACGACAACGCTCGCGCGCGCTTTGAACGTCAAGGGCTTGCTGAACATTCAATTCGTGATCGCGGACGAAAAAGTTTTCGTGTTGGAAGTCAATCCGCGAAGCTCGAGAACGATCCCGTTCATCAGCAAGGCGGCGGGAATTGATCTCGTCGATCTGGCGACGCAAGCCGCGCTCGGGCAATCGATCAATGTCAAGCGCAAGGAAACGAAACCGTACTACGCGGTGAAAGTGCCGGTATTTTCGCTGGCGAAGATGCAGGGCGTGGAAGTCGGGCTCGGACCGGAAATGCGCTCGACCGGCGAAGTCGTCGGCTTCGATTATCACTTCAGCCGCGCGCTGTATAAAGGCTTGCTGGCGGCGGGAACCGTGGTTCCGATCGGCGAGCAAAACGCAATTTCAAAGCCGTGCATTCTGTTCACGGTGGCCGATCGCGACAAGGACGAGGCGGTACGGCTGGCGGCGGCGTTTGCGGAGTGCGGCTACGACATTGCGGCGACGGAAGGCACTCGGCGCGCGATGAAAGAGGCGGGCATCGAGGCGAAACTCGTCGGCAAAGTGCATCAGCGTTCGGCGGATATTATAAAAATGCTTCGGAGCGGCGTGATCTGCATGGTTATCAATACAATCAGCGACAGCTTCATCAACAACGCGCAAAGTCTCTCGGTGCGTGACGGGTTTAAGATCAGACGCGCGGCGGTGGAGATCGGAGTGCCGTGCCTGACGAGTCTCGATACGGCGCGGGCAGTGCTCGATGTGGTTGAATTTGCAAAAGATCGGCGGCTGGTGTATTCGCTCGCAATTCAGGATTATCTCGGCGGAGCTCACGACGCCGTGCCGATTAAATATTATTGATTGCATTGAAAGGAGTTTTCAGCCGTGAAGAAATATTTTTTGATCGGAACGATGGCAGCGACGTTATTGTTCAACATGTCGACGACCGATGCGGCGCGCTACTTCACTCAAGGAGACGCGAAGGGCAGCTCGACGCCTTACGGCGAAAACTCGAGCATCG
>CALGGX010000563.1 GCA_937916025.1 uncultured Selenomonadales bacterium | reverse complement strand
GAGCGGAAAGGCGTTGGGCGAGCCGCTCGGGCTGAATCCGTTCATCGCGCAAAAGACCGGCGACGCGGCAAAAAAATTCACCGCCGCCGCACTCGAAGATGCATTGCTCGAATTGGCGGAGGCGGACTTCGGATTGAAAACCGGAACGGCGGGCGCGGAAGTACTCGAGCACGCGGTGATGAAATTGATTCGGAGTTGACGGGAGGAGAAACTTATGAGAGTAAAAAAATTGCTGATGTCGGCATTGACAATCGGCGCGCTGATCTTTTCAAACGCGGCGGATGCTCAAGTCGTAACCGTGACGGGCTATGGCAACAACGAAACTTCGGCGGCAAAAGACGCGCGGCGAAACGCGGTCGAGCAAGTTGTCGGCACGATGTTGAAGGCGCGCTCGGTCTCGATGGACATGGAGCTCGTGCTTGACGCCGTCGATGCGAGAACTCAAGGATACGTCAATTCGTTCGAGATCATCAAACGCAAATCGGAAGGCGGAATGGTAGCCGTAACCGCGCGCGTTGACGTATCTGCCGAACCGAATTCGGCATTAATGAAAGATGTCGAGCTCGTAATGTCGCTGAATGATCCGCGTATTCGCGTCGATGTCGAGCATTACGGCGACGACGGCGGCGAGACGTTCAGGCGATATCCGACGATGTGCAAGGCGCAAATCAGAGAAGAATTGCTGAAACGCGGCTTCACGCATGTGGTTGATGCGAACGGCGAAGTCGATTATGTCGTGCTCGGCAATTTGACTGTCGAAAAAGCGAAGGCGATCAAACTGCCGGTATGGGGAGCGATCGGCGGCGCGGAATTTCAAACCGCCGAAACCGGCTTAAGCAAAACGATTGCAACGATGGATTGTCGAATCAAAAAAGTGTCGACGGACGAGCTGATCGGTGAATTTCATGCACGCGGCGAGAGTATGTCGGCAGATGAGTCGGGCAATCAAGCCGTGTTGAATTTGGCGGCGAATGCGGCTCAACAAGTTCGCAATCTTTTCAATCGCGAAGCATCGAAGGCATTCACGAGCGTCAAAATCATTGCGGAACTCGGCAATGCGGAAAAGGCGTTGGAACTCGAAGACACGCTTCGCAACACGGAGCAAGTCACGAGTGTTTACGTCCGAAATTTCAGCAACGGCAAATGCACAATCGACGTGGGCACCGATCTCGCGCCGCAACAACTGTATCAAGTGCTGAAGGCGGCGGCGGGCGATACTATGTCGATCAAACTGAAGAGCTTTTCGAGCGTCGTGTTGGAACTGTCGATTGATAATTCGTAATGCGTAATGCGTAATGCGTAATGCGTAATTAGGAATTAGGAATGCGGAATTAGGAATTGGAAATTGGGAATTAGGAATTAGAAATTAGAAATTAGAAATTAGAAATTTGGAATTTGGAATTAGAAATTAAGAATTGGAAATTGGGAATTAGAAATTAGAAATTAGAAATTAGAAATTAAGAATTTGGAATTTGGAATGAGGAATGAGGAATTGGGAATGTGGAATTATCAATTACGAATTACGAATTACGCATTACGCATTGCATTGACGGCTGTATTGATGCTCGCAATGATCTCGACAGTTTTCGCGGGCATCAAAGATCATCCGACGATTGCGGTGATGCAGTTTGCCGACAAGGCAATCAAGAGCGAAGTCGACGGCATTAAAGAGCAGGATTTTTCGAGCGCGGCGGAGTATGCGAACTTTCAGTTGAACGCATGCAATTGGTTTGATCTCGTCGATTACGAGCAGATGATCGCGGTCGCGCGAATGCATTCGATGTATCAATCCGGCATGTTTGATCAAACGGCGGCTCCGATGATCGGAAAATTCGCGACGGCGCAATACATTTTGGCGGGCTCGCTGACGGGCATGACGGTCAAAGAGAGCGGCGCGAAGCTCGGCGCGGGAGTTGCCGGAGTCGGCATGGCGAAGCACACGGTAACGGCGAATGTAGTCGTGCGCTTTGTCGATGTCGAGACGCTGAAGATCGTCGGCATGGGCATGGGCACGGGCAAATCGTCGTCAACAGTTTCCGAGATTTCATTCAAACCGTTCCGCAATCCGCTCGGAATGATCGGCGGACGCACGACCAACATCAACATCAATATCGGTGATAACAATACGAATGTCAATCAAAACGGCTTCATCACGATGGACGATCCGTCATTCGGCGAGTACTCGGTTCGGATCGGAACGGTGGAAGTTTCGGCGGTGCAAGTCCGCAATGCGCTGGGCAAAGCCGTTCGCGATGCGATTTACGGCAAGTCCGGCATTTTGACTTCACTCAATGGCGGTAAGCAACTCAATATCAAAACCGATTTCTGATCGACGAAATTTCTGCAATGAAAAAAGGAGCACCTGAGGTTGAGTGCTCCTTTTATTATGACTATTGAGAGATTATCTAACGAAGACGACGGCAGTATTGTCAAGGAAGCCGTCGACTTGATTAGCGATGAGAACGGCGTCGGCATCAGAGATCGTAATGACGGGATAAGCATCGTGATTCTCGACGGCGACTGCCATGACGACGAGCGGATTGTTGCCTGCACGCGTTTGATCATTGACATTGCGGGTATAGTCCGCCATGCCGTAAGCGATGACTCGATCGTAATTCAGATTTTTGTAGCCGTAGATGGGTTGCCCGCTGTTGTTTTTAATCACGGGAGACATTACGGGCTTAAGTCCGAGCCCCGTGCAGTTGACGATCAAGCCGGTATGTTTCGATCCCGAAACGGCGGAGGCGACGACCGTACCTGCCGAAAGTGCCGTAGTTTCAGTCATGGTGACGCCCGTATTCGACGGCTGAGGGAACGGCTCTTTCATTTCATTTTTGAATGGAATGAAGGCGGCTTCCGCGACCGAATTGGATGATCCGAAAAGCGGCATTTCCAATGTGACTTCGCATGTTCCGTCTTCGTAGAATTTCGGTTCACCGACTACGCGCATATTTTTGATGATTGCTTCGACATGAGTTTTGACGATGTCATACTCGAGCTCGAGATCGCGCATACTGCTGTCTGCAGTGACCTGCACGCCTTCAATCTGCTCGGCGAGATTGCGCTCGGCATCCATGCGAGCCGCACGGAGTGCTTGTGCACGAGCAAGTCCGACGCGTTTTTCCGTGGATTTTCCCGCGCCCAAGCCCGTGGCGCGAACCACGCCTTTCTCCCAATCGATCTCGCCCTGATCCGGTGATGCGAACACGGTCGATGCCAGTGCCGTCAATGCAAAAACCGTGCCCGTCAAAAATGCGGCGAGCTTTTTGCGAAATTTCATAACACATCAACTCCCTTTAAGTGTTTGACACATACAGTATACACCGCGATCATTAAAATTGTCAAAGTGATAGATTAAATTTCGATTAAAAAGATTTTTTGACTTTCGCGGCGGCGGTGACGCCCTCGTGTTGACCGATCCAACCGGTAACCGCCAAGTCGAGCATCCACGGCATTTCCCGATTCGGCTTGACTTGCCAACCGAGCTCGAGTATGCCGCTTGAGCCCTCGATGCTCTCCTTCGGAATGTCATGTCCTCTGTAGCGCGCGACGGAGTCGCCGTTGAACTCGTATTGATACGCCATGCCGGTGTAGAGTTTGCTGATCGGATTGAGGCGCGTCGTCCAGCGATAGCCGAGGCGGAATTTGCCGGCGTCGATCGAGTCAAATTCGTATGATTCGCCCGTCGAAAGGTGCGTGTGCATGTCGTTTTGATGGCTGTGCGAGTAAATGCCGTAAACGTGCACGAGATTGTTTTTGTTCATGCGAAGCAGTTTGCCGACGCGAACGTGTCCGGCGAAAATCGGAGCCGACGCATCGTAACCGACTCGAGTTCTCTGATTGCCGCTGTAGAGGTCTTTGGTGTAGAAGTCCGTGTTGGCTCGCCCGCCGCGAAAACTGCAGATCGG
>CALGGX010000562.1 GCA_937916025.1 uncultured Selenomonadales bacterium | reverse complement strand
TCAAATGCCCGACGACGCGTCCGACTTTGCCGCGAACCAATTCCGGCACGTCGGGATTTTTTTTCTGCGGCATCATCGACGAGCCGGTGCAGTGCGCATCATCGAGCTCGACGAACGAAAACTCGCGGCTGCACCACAGAATGATCTCTTCGCTGAGCCTCGACAGATGCACCATCAAAATCGCTGCCGCCGACAGAAATTCCATTACGTAATCGCGATCGCTGACGGCGTCAAGGCTGTTGTTGTAGATCGCGCCGAAGCCGAGCAGTTTCGCCGTCATTTGCCGATCGATCGGGAATGTGGTGCCTGCGAGTGCTCCTGCTCCGAGCGGCATGATATCCGCGCGTTTGAAGACGCCGTCGAATCGATCGAAGTCCCGCGCGAGCATCGAAAAGTACGCGAACATGTGATGCGCGAAGAGGATCGGCTGTGCTCGTTGGAGATGAGTGTACCCGGGCATGATCACTTCGCGATGCTCCGACGCCGTCCGAACGAGCGATTGTTGCAGTTCGACGATCAACCGTTGGACTTCGCGCGTTTGACGACAGACGTGCAGATGCATGTCGAGCGCGACTTGATCGTTGCGGCTCCGCGCGGTGTGAAGTCTGCCGCCCGCTTCGCCGATCCGATCCGTCAACGCCTTCTCGATATTCATGTGAATGTCTTCGAGCTCGACGCTGAAGTTGAATTTGCCTTCGTCGATCTCCGCGCGGATTTGTTGCAAGCCGTCGATGATCTTATCGCGGTCGTCGTCGGAGATGATGTGTTGAGCGGCGAGCATTTTTGCGTGCGCGATCGAGCCGTCGATATCCTCTCGATAGAGACGTTTGTCGAAAGCGATCGACGCTTGGAACTCGTTAATCATCTCGTCGGTCGACTTCTCGAATCGCCCGCCCCACAGTTTTTTATTCTTGTCAGTCAAAATCATTCCTCCCGAATCGGTTTTGCCGTAATCCGAATCTTAGTCAATGTCATCGTCACGCTACCGACGGTTCGCTGATCTCGGAAACTGTGCCTGCCACTGTTGCAGTTGATCGGTATTGACATTCACTTTGGTGCCGTTCCTGTGGAAAGTCAAGATTGTTTTTATCGCGTATTCATTTCCGGCAGCCGCTGCCTTCTCGTACCATTCGATTGCCTTCTGCTTATCGAGTGGTATGCCGTCGCCGAAATAGTATCGATCCGCCAATTTTTCCATCGCATAGACATGACCCGACTCTGCTTCCGCCTTACATATCCTGAACTCGTTGTCTCTTTCGTTCGGCAAAAACGGCGGCGGCGCGCCCCACGGCAGCATCACATTCTCGAACATGATGAATCTCTCGTCGAGTTCCGATTGTTTTGTTGCGTTGATATTGATCTTCGGCGTCCCGAGCACTCCGATGTAATGTCTCTTCTCTGCTTCCAACGGCACCGTGAATTCCTCGCCGCACAGATAGAGCTTCGGATATCCGCAATCGATCAGATCCTCCAAATCCTCTTGCGTCAGTGCCGTGAAGATCGCGTTCTTGAGGATATCCCAATCGTCCGTTTTCGACGACAAGATGTCGCGCCTATCGCTTGCTCGAATTATGTACTCTGCACTCAAAATGTCCAAGTTATCGCGCACGAAGATCCATGCCAATTTCATCGACACGCGAAATCTGTTCACGTCGATTGCCTCGACCGATTTTGCTTCCTCCTCGTAATTCCGTTCGCGCAGCCACTCGACCAACCGTCCGTCTCGAAAATATTTCATCAAGAGTTTATGGTCGTAATGCCGACGCAGCTCGTCGAGATCATGAACCTCGACGCCGTCACGCATCGTCAGTGTAATTTTCTTTTCAAGTTCCATCATCAATACCTCTGCTCCGAAGTTTTAGAGTCTGAACAAAATGCCGCGCACATCTTCTGCGCCGAATCCGGCTCGTTCGGATTGATCTCGCGTTCGCCGTCGAAGGCGCGCCGAAGCTCGGCAAGATCGCGAACTTCGACGCCGACCTTCATCGGCAGCGCAAGTTTGCCGCGCCAATTTATCTCTCTCCGAACTTGGAATCGATCAGCGCGACGAGAGCATCGACCGCCTGTTTAGCGTCGGGACCGACGGCGACGAGAGTGACCTCGGTGCCCTTCACGAGTCCCATGCTCATGATCATGAGGATGCTCTTCGCATCGACGCTCTTGCCTTTTGCTTTGATCTGGATTTTGGATTTGAACGAGCTTGCCTTCTGGAC
>CALGGX010000561.1 GCA_937916025.1 uncultured Selenomonadales bacterium | reverse complement strand
GTTGACATAAATCAAATTGCCCGTCTTCAGATCGAGCAAGCCGACAAACGTCGTGATAAACATCATTGCATCGTTGTTTTGACAGAGCTGTCGATTGGCTCGAGTAACGATCGCGCCGATATCATCCGAATCCGCCGCCGTCAGCGATGAATTTTTCAGCACCGTCTTGCCGATCATCATGAACAACGCCGCCGGAACTCCTTTACCCGAAACATCCGCCATCGTGATCATGAGATGATTTTCGTCGAGCATGTAAAAATCGTAAAAATCGCCGCCGACTTCCTTCGCCGCATTCATCGACGCGAATATCTCGAAATCCGCGCGGTTGAAGTCAAATTCCTGCGGCAGGATCGATTGCTGAATTTCGGTTGCAACATCAAGCTCGGTCGCTATGCGCTCCTTCTCCGCCGTCACGCTCGTCAAATTCTTCATGTACGTCTTGAGCTCGTCGAGCATCGCATTGAAACACACCGCAAGATGCTCTATCTCATCGCCGGTTTTTATGTCGATTCGGCGATCGAAATCGCCGCTCGTAATGTCTCGTACGCCTTTCGCCAGTTCCTCGATCGGCTCGACAAATCGCCGCGCCATCCCGTCACTCACGCGAAACAGCGCAACCAACAAAAACAGCATCAGCATTATTCCCAGTCCGAACATGAAGACGAACAACTGCCCGAACTGCTTTTCAAAATCGCCGATCCTGATCAAAATGTCGTCTCGAACGTTCCGCGCGGGTTTTACGACTTCATCCCGATTGACGAGCGTTGCAATGCTCCAATCGGCGGCAGGCATCGGCGCATACGCCGCATAATATTCTTCGCCGTCCGACTTGATCAGCAACACGCCGTCGGCGGCATCGAGCATCTCGCTTATGAGATTGGCAACATCCGAGTCGTCATTCGCCTCGAAATTCTTCGCGCCGGTGACGAAGTCGCCTTTCTTTTGCGTCGAATACAAAATCTCGCCGTCGCCGTTGAGAATGAAACAAAATTCGTTGTTGCCGAGCGCGGTTTTGTTGAGTTTCGCATAAATCTCCGCCGCATTGCAATCGATTCCTACCACGCCCGCAAAGCCGTTCGCATCTTCATAGCGCATCGTGCAGGAAATGCACGGCTCGCCCGTCATCGCCGCAATATAAACGTCGGTGAAGATCGGGCGCGAAACTCTCTCGCCGATTTTATACCACAATCGATCGGCGGCTTCGTAAGTGTGTCGCTTCGGCTCGCGACTCAGCGAAGTGATTATCTCGTTCGGCGGCATCGCATCGATCTTGAGCACGTAGCCGTTTTTCGAGCCGACGAATGCGCATGGATAATATTCCTTCAGCGTGTTGAGAGTATCGGCGATATTCGACGCCAGCTCGATCTCGCGATTTACTTCTTCCGAGACGCCGCGATTTGCGAGTGCCGGACCGTAATGAACGTACGGCTCACGCGACTCGACGCTCAAAAACAGCGCGTTCGGAAGCGTGCGCGGACGATAATTCTCCGGGTGCGTCAAAATATCCGTCATGCGGCGCGCAAAAAATTGCGTGTCATTGCAGACGTTTTGCAATTCGCTGTTGAGGAACGCCGCGCGGAGTTGATTGTTTTTCTCCAACTTGATTTTCGCCTGCTGCTCGGAGATCGTGCCGGTGTAATTCGCCGCCGATTCGCCCAATTGCTGCCCGCGACTGTCCAGCGTCAGCCACGTCAAAAACATGCTCGCGAGCGAGATCGTCGCCAACACGAGAAACGTCAAAATGCTCGCCGACAAAACCAGGCGCATCATTCGCCGCCGAATGTCGAGGCGATTTTCGCCGATCAATATTGCCGTGAGCTGTTCAAAAATCTTTTTCATTCGCGCCCGCTCCGATACTTCAAACCGATCATCGTGATGTCATCAGACTGCTCCGCCGCACCGACGTATTCATCGAGCGATTTGCGCACGACGGCGAGAATTTCTTCGACGCTCAATTGTTTTGTGCCCGAGCGATTGAGACATTGCT
>CALGGX010000560.1 GCA_937916025.1 uncultured Selenomonadales bacterium | reverse complement strand
GAACGGCAATCCGATCCGCATTCCGCGCGATGTTCTCGACAAAGACATTTCGATCACGGGCGACGGCTCGATCTTCGTGCACGGAGACGACACCGCGCTCGAGGAGCCGCCGACCAATCCCGACAATTTGTTGACGGTCGGAAATGCGGGCAATCGGCAATTGCTTGCGCAGATCGCATTCGTGCAGTTCGACGATCGGCTCGCATTGCAGAAGCAGGGCGATAATCTCTTCTATCAAGTGCAGGATGAGGACGGCAATGTCGCACAACCGCAACCGGCAACCGGAACGATTTTGCAGGGCGTGCTCGAAAAATCCAATGTCGAGATCGTTCGCGAGATGGTTGAGTTGATCCACAACCATCGACTGTATGAAGCAGGGCAAAAATCCGTGTTGACACAAGACTCCATGCTTGACGCTTCCGTCAATCAAGTCGGACGGATCGGCGGCGGCTGATAAATTGGGAGGTTGATTTCATGGAATTTCAAACGACCGATGATGTGCTGACGATTTTTCTGAGCGGGCGGATCAAAGCCGATAACGCTTCGGCAGTCGACGCGGAATTGTCAAAGATCATCAAAAGTAATCCGAGTAATGCGTTGGTGCTCGACGCGACCGATCTCGAATACATTGCCAGTGCCGGACTCCGTGTTTTGATGAAATGTCGCAAGGCGTCGAAGAAGAACGTTGCAATTCAAAACGTGTCGAAGGCGGTCTTTGACGTGCTGGAGATGACGGGCTTTACCAAACTGTTTGAAGTAAGCAAAAAGCCGCGCGAGATTCCGATCGATGGTTGCCCGCAAGTCGGCATGGGACTGAGCAGTAAAGTGTATCGGCTTGATCCCGAGACGATCGTCAAAGTGTACGATCGAAAGGTGCCGTTTTACAAAATCAGTCGAGAGATCGATCTTGCAAAAAAGGCGTTCGTGCTCGGCGTACCGACGGCGATATCGTATGATCTTGTCAATGTGGACGGCGCGTACGGCGTGGTGTTCGAGATGATTGCGGACGCGACGGCGGTCGGCGATGCATTGCAGGCGAATGATTGCCGGAATTTTGATGAGATCATGAAGAAGTTCGCGACTCTGTTGAAAACGTTGCATCAAACCGAGGCGACGAAGGACAGCGGCTTGCCGTCGATCAAAGGCACGTGGCTCGATTGGGCGAAGGGCATGAGTGCGTATTACACACAAGATGAATATGATATGCTCCGCCGTCTGATTGAGGAAATTCCCGATCGAAACACGCTGGTGCATTGCGATTTCCATGCGGGCAATACGCTGTATCAAGACGGCGAGGTAGTCGTGATTGACATGGCGGATTTCGGTTTCGGGCATCCGGTGTTTGATTTCGCGGCGGGTTCTTTTCATAAAACCATGCGTCACGGAGAAAATTTTCAACGCTCGCTGAACTTGTCGGAAGAAAACATTTTGCGATTTTGGAACACTCTGTTGGAAATGTATTTCGAGACGAAAGATCGGACGCGGCTCGACGAGATCGATCAGACATTCCATGCGTTTGCATTGCTTCGCGGCGCGCTGTTTCCGATGAAGCATGTGCAGATATCGCCGGAAGCACGGCAATTCCACATCGACAACGCGAGGAAAAACTTCTTCCCGCAATTCGATTGGTGCATGAAACAGACCGCGCGACTGAAAACCATTCTGTAATATTTAAGTCAATCGCGGCTTTTGCCGATAATATCACGGAAAAACTTTTTTAAAGGGAGATGTTTCAACTATGATGCGAGCATTATGGTCAGCCGCATCCGGCATGATCGCACAACAAACAAACATGGATATCGTTGCTCATAACCTTTCAAACGTCAACACGTACGGCAATAAGAAAGTCCGCGCGGAATTTCAGGATTTGCTCTATCAGACGCTTCGCGACGCGGGAGGAAATTCCTCGACGACGACGACGTATCCGCAGGGCAAACAGGTTGGTCTCGGTGTTCGCGTGGCGGCAACTCACCGCGTCTTCACGCAAGGTCCGCTCGAAACGACGGATGTTCCGACCGATATCGGCATTCAAGGCGAAGGCTTCTTCAAAATTCAGCTCCCGAACGGCGATGCGGTTTATACTCGCGACGGTTCTTTCAAGCTCGACAGCGAAGGCAATTTCGTCACCACCGACGGTTACAGACTTTTCGATAACGTCAACATCCCGACCGACGTCTCGCGCGATACGATCGTCATTGCTTCCGATGGTCAGGTTTCTTATACGCAAAACGGGCAACCGGTCACCGGTCAGACGATCAACGTCTACCGTTTCATCAATCCGGAAGGTTTGACGAGCGTCGGCAAGAATTTGTTCCGCGCGACGACCGCCTCCGGCAATGAAATTCAGATCGACTTCAATACTTCCGGCGAGTCGAGTTCACTCGCGCAAGGCACTCTCGAAATGTCCGGCGTTCAAGTCGTTGAAGAAATGGTCAACATGATCATTGCACAGCGCGCTTACGAGTCCAATTCAAAAGCGATCACGACTTCCGATTCGATGCTCGAAATCGCCAACCAGCTGAAGAGATAATTCGTAATGCGTAATGCACAATGCGTAATTGTTTCGTTCTTTGCAGTCAATCTGTTGTGGTTGCTTTTCGGTTTTCTCAATTACGAATTACGAATTACGAATTACGCATTGCCTTCCGCCTCGGCGCAAGTGATCACGGGCGCGGAACTTGAAGGCATTTCGATCGCGAAGATCGAGCAAATTCTCGACGAGCGCGGCGATCTTCGGCGGCGCGAGATCAATTTCGCGCGAAATCTCTACGACATGACCGTTCCCGACGGCATGGTCGACATCATTCCGACATTGTCGGGAACGCTCAATTTGACGGGATATACGCCGATGACGGTGCGCGTCATGGTCGACGGCAGGACTGTCAAGGCGATAAACTTCGTCGTCAGTGTGCGATTGTACGACACGGTATTGGTTGCAAATCACGATCTTCGATTTGACGAGCCGGTATCGGAGTCGGATTTTCGCATGGAAGAGATTGCCGTCGACGGCAGAACCGAACCGCTCAAGGATTTTAACAAGATCAAAGGCATGGTACCGGTGCGAATGATCCGCGCGGGTTCTCCGGTGACGATCGGGCTGTTTCAAACGCCTCTCGTGATTGAAATGAATCAGCCGGTGCGCATCATGACGAAATATCACGGCGTGCTCGTCTCGGCGAAAGGCGTTGCACTCGGGCGCGGGCGCATCGGCAAGATCATTCGCGTTCGCAATGAGGCGAGCGGCAAGATTCTCTCGGGGCGCGTCATTGACTCGCAGACTGTGGAGGTGATCTTTTGAAACGCTTGGCAATTTTCTTACTCGCCGCGTCGATCATTCTGCCGTGTTTGACATTGCAGACGGCGGAAGCAAGATCGCTGTGGCGCGATAACAGTTGGGGAATTTATTCCGATCGAAAAGCGCGCGGGGTCGGTGACATATTGACGATCATCATCAACGAGTCGACCACGCAAACCGCCGCCAAATCGCGCAGTAATTCCAAATCCGGCTCGGTGAACTTGGGATCCGGCACGGGCATCTTTCACTTCCTCGCCGCCGCCTCCGCCGGAGGTTCCGATTCATTCACTGCAGAAGGTTCCGCCACTGATACAAGTCAATTTCTCGGGCAGGTCACCGTCACGGTTGTCGAAATTCTGCCGAACGGCAATTTCATCATCGAAGGCAATCAGTCGATCTGGCAAAACAGAGACGAACATCGAATTACATTGCGCGGCGTCATTCGTCCGGACGACATCACGACCAACAATACGATTCTGTCGAGCCGAGTCGCGGATGCCACGCTGAAGTTTGACGGTAAAGGTCCGCTAAATGCAAAACAGCGGCAGGGCATCTTGACGCAAATTTTCAACATTCTGTTCTGAACATTAATCGGCGGGCGGAAGCCTGCCTTTTTTTATAATTCGGGGAGGCGGTGAGTATGAAGAAAATTTTTCTGTCGATGACAATGTTTCTGTCGACGATACTGTTGACTGCGGCAATGTTGTCGACGACGGTCTTTGCGGAATCGGCGGTTACGCGCATCAAAGACATTGCAAAAGTGCAGGGCGTTCGCTCGAACCAATTGATGGGCTACGGGCTCGTCGTCGGTTTGCCGGGCACGGGCGATTCGGACGATACGATTCAGATGATTCAATCGACGGTTTCGATGTTGAAGACATTCGGCATTACGGTGAGCGCGGACGATCTCGATACCGACAACGTGGCGGCGGTCATGGTTACGGCAACCTTGCCTCCGTTCGTGCGCGAGGGTGATACGATCGACATAACGATCTCGTCGATGGGTGATGCCGACAGCATTCAGGGCGGTACGCTGTTGCAAACACCGCTCCGCGCGGCGGACGGCGAAGTCTACGCGGTGGCGCAGGGACCGGTTTCGACGGGCGGTTTCATTGTCGGAAATGCCGGAGGCAATCGCGCGCAACGCAACTTCCCGACAGTCGGCACGACGCCGAACGGAGCAATCGTCGAGCGCACGGTTGAAGACGATATCGGCAAGAACGGGCAATTGTCGTTGTCGTTGTCTTCGCCGGATTTTACGACCGCGACTCGTATCTCGAACGCGATCAATGCGGCGTACGGCTCGATTGCGCATGCGGCAAATCCCGGGCGCATCGACATTCGCATTCCTTCGCCTTTGCGCGGAAATGTCGTAGGTTTTGTCGCGTCGATTGAAGAATTGCCGGTTGTTCCGGATAACATCGCAAAAGTTGTTTTCAATGAACGGACGGGCACCATTGTCATGGGTGGCAACGTCACGGTTGACGAATGCGCGATCACGCAAGGCGGCTTGTCGATCCGGGTGCAACGCGATACCGACGTAAGTCAACCTTCGCCGTTCTCGTACGGCTCGACGATGATTACCAACACGACCGAAACGAGGACGAATGAAGAGACTTCGAGCTCGATTGTAATACCGGCGACGACGAACATCAGCGACATAGTGGGTGCGTTGAATGCGGTCGGAGCTACGCCGCGCGATTGCATTTCGATCCTGCAGGCGATGAAGGCGGCGGGCGCGATTCACGCCGTGCTCGAGATCATTTAAAGGAAGTGACAGAAATGGAAATTAATCAAAGCAATTTCAGCGCGCTGTTGCCGTCAACGACTTCGACGAACACCGGCTTGGACGGCTCGCGCGTTATTGCCGACGACGCGACGTTTAATGACGAGCTCAACAAAGCGACCGAAAAACTCAACAAAACGAAGGCAACGACGTTGACGGCGGAAGAGCTCGCGCAACGCAATCAGGAAATTCGCGAGGCGGCGACGGAGCTTGAAGCGATTTTGCTGAAGATGATGTATGACTCGATGATGAAGACCGTGCCGAAAGATGAATTGTTCGGCGACGACAATGCAATGGAGATTTGGCGCGACATGTATAATGAGAAGCTGACGGCGGCGGCGGCGGAAGCTGGCGGCATCGGACTCGCGGACTTCATCTATGATCAATTGACACGTACAAACCATTCAAACCGTTGATCGGCAATAAAAAAGGGGCGACTCTTGCGGATAATCCGCGCGGAGCCGCCCGCTTTTTTGATCCGAGTAAACGATCGTTCCTTCTGCTCGATCGAAAGGGCTAATTTTTGACGGTGACAAGGATTTGTTGCTCGTTCCAACCACTTGCAGCCTCGATGTACTGAATCGGCGTACCTGCCTTGACGAGATTTCTCACCATTTCAAGCATCTTCTGTTCGCGCCCCTCGGCAATTCCTTTGGCA
>CALGGX010000559.1 GCA_937916025.1 uncultured Selenomonadales bacterium | reverse complement strand
GATCGGCGGTTCGATCGGATTGATGCCGTCGGCGTCGATTGGCGAGTTGACGAGCCTTTACGAGCCGATCCATGGTTCCGCGCCCGACATTGCCGGAATGAACATTGCCAATCCGATGGGAACAATCCTCTCGGCGGCTATGTTGTTGCGATATTCGTTGAAAGCCGAAGACGCCGCGCAAACAATCGAAAGTGCAATCGAAAAGACGCTCGCGGACGGTTTCAGAACGGCGGATATTTTCTCGGACGGCATGAAAAAACTCGGCACGGTCGAGATCACGGAAGAGATCATAAATCGACTTTGATCGGAGGAGTAGTCATGAAATCGGCAAGATTTTTGCTCGCGATATTGGCGGCAATTTTTGCAATCGTCAATGTGGCGGCTGTTAAAAGTGTTCAGCCGATCGACGGATTTTATAAAAAGATCATCACTCGCAATGTCACGGACAGCGATGTTGTACTCGTCAATCAGACATATCCGATGCTGTGCTTTTCGACAAGACTCGAGTCGGATTATCCGAAGCTCGCGCGTGCGCTCAGCGATTACAACACCGAGCTGATTCAAACAGCAAAAAATTCGCGGGAGCATATTGCCGATATTGCGCGGGAGCGTCGAGCGGCTATGCCGTCGGAAAAACTTGATCCGTTCTATTACGGCGGAAATATTTTTATTCGCCGCGCGGATTCGGTTGCCGTTTCGATGATAAATTCCTACGAGGATTATGCGGGCGGCGCGCACGGCATGCATGGCTGGATCGGCGCGAGTTTCGACAGTCAAACCGGAAAGCGATTGACGATCTCCGACATTTGCACCAACGCCGAGCAATTACATTCGGTGCTCATCGACCGATTGCATCGCGAACACGAAAACGGATTGTTTAACGATGCGGAGTCGACTGTTTTGAAGCTCATTGCCGAAGATAAAATCAATTTCGTGCTCGAGCCGCGCGGAGTGATGTTCATCTTCAATCCGTATGAGATTGCGCCGTATGCGGCGGGCATGATTAACTTGACGATTCTCTTCGACGAGCAGCCGCAATTATTCAAGGCGAAATATCGGCAATCACCGGCGGCATTCGCGCAGTCGATTCCAATGTATTATCCGACGGTAATTGAAATGAACGGCAGACGGGCGGAAATATCGATTGCTCCCGACGGCATGGAAGGAGATGTTGTCGCGGTGACAATCGACGACAGAGCTTTGGTTGCGTCATTGAAAGGCGTGCAGGCAATGTCGTATGCATGCACGGCAAACGGCGGGCACTTTCTCTACGTCGAAGCAACGGCGGAGGCAGACGGATTCAGTGCGGTCGAGGGCAAGTGCATTACGATCTTCAAACTCAATGGAGAACCCGAAGTATTCGATCGCATACCTTACACGTTTCAACATTTGATCGATCGCGAGAGTGCGTCGGACGATCAGGTATGGTGGCTGATGACCGATCCGAATTCAATTCAATTCGACAGCGCGATGCCGATCGGCGATCGATACAGCCATTTCGGCGCAATCAATTCCGACGGCACGTTTTCATTCGGCTGAACACAATCGAAAGGAGCTGATCCCCATGGCAGAAGCGGCTTACGCTTACGAGTACATCGAGCCCGAGGAACGTTTTGAGATCATCGAAGGAGTGAAGTATGTGGCGGCGGCGGCAAATCCCCGGCATGGAACGATCATCAACCGTTTGTATTCAATTTTCGAGCATTATGCAGATGAACATCCGGAATCCGGCATTGGAGTTTTCACCGACAACATCGAAATTCGCCTCGATAAAAACAACGTCATTCGCCCCGATCTTTCTGTCGTTTGCAATCTCGTTATTGTCAATATCGACAAAGCACTCTTCGGCATGCCCGATCTCGTCGTCGAAGTTCTCTCGCCTTCAACTGCCAAACGTGATCGCGGCTTGAAAAAAAATCTTTACGAGCGTAACGGCGTCCGCGAATATTGGATTATCGATCCGCTCGGCAAAACCGTCGAAGTGTATCATCTTGTCGACAGCAAATTTGTCATTGACGGAGTATATGACGGCTCTTCCGATGCGGAACTCGAAAAGCTCGACGATGACGACCGCGCGGCAATCCGGCAGAAAATTCCCGTGTCAATCATTCCCGAGCTGATTGTCGATGTTCGCAAGATTTTCAAATGGTGGAGGAATGATTGATTGAAAGGAGCTGATTGCCATGTTGGAAGCGACTTCTTCTTACATCGAGCCGTACGAGGATTTTGAAATCATTGAAGGAGTGAAATACATGTCGCCTGCCGCAAATCCCCGGCATGGAACGATCATCAATAACTTGTTTTTCGAGTTCAAAAAATACGCCAACGAACATCGCGAGTTGGGTGTCGGCATTTTCACCGATAACATTGAGATTCGCCTCGATAAAAACAACGTCATTCGCCCCGATCTTTCTGTCGTTTGTAATTCGGTCATCGTGCAGATCGACAAAGCACTCTTCGGCTTGCCCGATCTCGCCGTCGAAGTTCTCTCGCCTTCAACTGCCAAGCATGATCGCAATGTCAAAAAATCACTTTACGAGCGCAACGGCGTTCGAGAGTATTGGATTATCGATCCGAAAAACAAAAGTGTTGAAGTGTATCATCTCGTCAATGAAAAACTCGTGCTCGATGAAATATATTACGGGCTTTCCGACGCGGAAATCGAAGGGCTCCCCGAAGAAGATATCAAGGCAATCAAATATGACATATCGGTGTCGATCCTGCCCGATCTGATCATCGATATTCGCGAAATTTTCAAGTGGTGGTGGAATATTTAATGAGAGGAGCTCAAGCAGTCGTCGAATGCCTGAAAGAGCATGGCGTCGATACAATCTTCGGATATCCCGGCGGAATGATCCTGCCGTTTTACGACGCACTTTACGACGACAAATCGATAAATCAAATTCTCGTCACACATGAGCAGAATGCGGCGCATGCGGCGGACGGTTACGCGCGCGCGAGCGGCAAGGTCGGCGTTTGCGTTGCCACGTCCGGACCGGGCGCGACCAATCTCGTCACGGGAATTGCAACCGCGTTTATGGATTCCATTCCGATCGTTGCAATCACCGGGCAAGTCGATACATCTCTGCTCGGGCGCGACGCTTTTCAGGAGACGGATATTCTCGACATTACCATGCCCGTCACCAAACACAATTTCAAAATCAAAGACGCGCGGCTGTTGATCCCGACATTGCGTCAAGCATTCGAGATCGCAATGAGCGGGCGACGCGGTCCGGTGCTCGTCGACATTCCGCGCGATCTCTTCTTCGCCGACGTCGATTACAAACCGCAATCGCCTGTCGAAAAAAAGATCGGCAAACCCGATCCGGATTTTTTGATCTGCGCGGCGGAAGCGGCTGATGAGATCGTCCGCGCGGAACGCCCGATTGCAATCGTCGGGGGCGGCGCGGTTGCCGCAAACGCCTCGAAAGAGATCACCGCCTTTGTCGAGAAATTCGATCTGCCCGTCGCCAATACTCTGATGGGGCTCGGAGCCGTGCCGAGATCGCATACGCATAATCTCGGCTTCGCGGGCATGCATGGCAAGAAGGCGGCAAATCAAGCGATCGCAAACGCCGATCTCGTCATTGCAATCGGCAGTCGTTTCGGAGATCGACAGACCGGCAATCTCTCGAAATACACCGTCAATCGGAAGTTCATTCATATCGACATCGATCCGGCTGAAATCGACAAAAATGTCGAGAACAGCCTCGGACTCGCCGGAGATATGAAGACGATCTTGAATCTGCTGATGCGGCATGAAGCGGCGGCTCCGCGCGATGACTGGTGGCGGCAGATCGACGAGTGGCTTGACGAATACGAATACGATTATCAAGTCGATCGATTGACGGTTCCGTGGGCGATGAATCAAATCGCAAAAATGACGGCGGGAAAGAAATTCGCGTTCGCGACCGATGTCGGGCAACATCAGATGTGGGCGGCATTGCATTTGCGGATTGAAGAGCCGAGGACATGGCTGACGAGCGGCGGACTCGGAACGATGGGTTTCGGACTGCCTGCCGCCATGGGCGCGCAACTCGCTTTCGGCGATAAACGACGCGTTGTTTCGATCAGCGGCGACGGCGGAATCAAAATGACCGGCAATGAGTTCTACACAATCGCGCGACTCAATTTGCCGATCATCTCAATCATTGTCAATAACACCGGTCTCGGCATGATCCGACAGTTGCAGAAAGTGATGTATGATGAGCGGTACATCGTCTGCGAGCTCGATTATCCGATGGATTATGTCGGCTATGCCAACAGTTTCGGCATCAAGGCGGAGGCGGTTTCAAGTCAGGAAGATTTTGCGCACGCGTTTGCCAAAGCACTCGAGGACACGGATCATCCGCGCGTGATCGTAATGAATGTGGGGCGGAGTTTCGTCGAGCCGATGATCAAGGGCGGTGCGAAACTCAACGAGTTCGTCGACTTCAAGTAATTTTCATTGCATCGACTTGATCAATTCTTTCGCGACCTTGCCGGTCAAATGATCGACATCGAGAACGAGCAGTATCCGCCATCGCCGCTCAACGCCAATACGCCCGACGTTTGCGATTCCAAAATTCGTTGCGCTTCTTCCGCCGAAGTCTGTTGCCGCTTCCGACGCATCTCTCGAAACATATCTGTCACTCCGATCAATCATCGTCCGGCACTCACGCCGTCGCGCACTTCATAGCCGAGCTTATCCGACTCGTGCTCCGCACTCGACAGCTTGATCATTTCCGTCCGACATTCGCTCAGCACTCGCAACGCCGCGTCGATGCTTTTCACGTCTTTCAGCT
>CALGGX010000558.1 GCA_937916025.1 uncultured Selenomonadales bacterium | reverse complement strand
CGTCAGGGCAGCCGTTCATAGGGAAGCTCGAATCCCAATATGGGAGACCTCAGGCGATGGCGATCTACATTGTAATTCATCGCGCGACAGGCTGTTGCTACGTCGGACAGACCGCTCAGAAAATCAAAGCGAGACTCTATCAACACAGCATTGGTAAGTCGCAGTTTTTTTGATCGGATATTCCGCGCGGAAGGCGAAGATGCTTTCGAGATCGGCATGCTCGAAAAATGCAATTCGCCAGACGAGCTCAACGAGCGCGAGAAATTTTGGATCGCATATTTCGACTGCCGTCGTCCGCACGGTTTTAATGTGCTCGAAGGCGGAGAGATATTTCGCGAGCAAAATAATCGTCGACGCGTTATTTGTATCGATACCGGTTTTGAGTATGAATCGATTACCGAAGCAGCTCGTCAAACAGGTGTAAGCGTCTCGTGCATTGCAGATGTTTGCAATGGTAAACAGGGCGTGACACGCGGTTTGTACTTCAGATTTGTCGACGTTCCGCTCGAGGAGCAGAAACAGTTCGTCTGCAAACCGGATATTCGGCGGCGTGTGCTGTGCGTCGAAACCGGCATCGAATACGACTCCGGCACCGAAGCCGCGCGGCAGACGGGACTGCCTGTATCAAAAATTAGTGAAGTTTGCAGTAATAAACGTAAGACCGTCGGCGGACTGAACTTTGTCTTCGCAAATACGCCGCGTGAAGAATGGCAACTGAACGTTTCACCGAAACGACGCGTGTTGTGCATCGAAACGGGCGTTGAATACGAGTCAATTTCCGAAGCGGCTCGACAACTTAACATTCATCAGGCGAGTATCGGCAATGTCTGCAGAGGTAAGTACGGTTCAGCGGGCGGCTTGCATTTCAGATTTGTCGACGTTCCGCTCGAGGAGCAGAAACAGTTCGTTTACAAACCGGATATTCGGCGGCGTGTGCTGTGCATTGAAACAGGCATAGAACACGACTCGATCCGTGAAGCGGCTCGACAAACGGGACGGTGCTCGAAGAAGATCAGCGAAATTTGCAACGGCAAACGCAAAAGCACCGGCGGACTTCATTTTAAATTCGCTTGACAAAAATACATTCAATCACCACAGTCCGATGATGTGCCACCACAAACTGCCGATGCCGAGCCAAATGAACAGTTCGGAAGCGTTGATATGCGGGAAAATGCCGTTGTTGGTGTGGCAGTGGTAGGTGACGGACGCGTAGAACGCGGGCTTGTAGAACTCCGGCATGAATTTGCCGATGGACAGCGCCATGGGGTTGCCCAGCATGAACGCGCTGACAAAGGGCAGCACCGCATAGCGGAGAACGGGGTTGCCAGATCGGAAGAGCGTCGTGTAGGG
>CALGGX010000557.1 GCA_937916025.1 uncultured Selenomonadales bacterium | reverse complement strand
TCGGGCAATACGACAAAAATGACAACTGGGAAGAAAATCAAAAACTGCCGTCGATGGTGTATTTCGCGCCGGACGGCATGAAAATCGTCGGCGAAAAAGCGAAATTTCTGCGCAATGAAGAGCGCGAGCATGTGGTTACCAACGCCAAGCGTTTCATGGGGACGCATCACACTTGGAAGATTGACGACAAAAATTACGAGGCGAAGGATATCGGGGCGATCGTCCTTCAGCATTGCAAAAATGAGATTGACAATCGCGGCAATATGAAATATGACTTGGTGGTGATCACGGTGCCGGCGTCGTTTACTCCCGCGCAGACGGAGGACACGATTGCCGCCGCCGTGCTGGCCGGCTTCAAACGCGAGCAGGTCGTCATCAAACACGAGCCGACTGCCGCGCTGTTGTCTTACATCGACGAGCAATCGCAAAGACAGTTGCAGGATCGCGAAGCGGATTTTTCAAGCAAAAAGCGCGTGTTGGTGTTTGATATCGGCGGCGGCACTTGCGATACGTCGATCATCGACGTCGTGATTGACAATCGCCGAATTCGGTTTGAAGAGATCGGAATCGGACGATACACCGAACTCGGCGGCATCGATTTCGACGCCGGACTTGCCGGTAAACTTCTCAATGAATTTTTCGAGGACTACAATATTTTGGAAGGAGAGTTGACGGCAGAGCAGAAAGATCGGATGTATCGGCGATTGTTGCTCGGAGCCGAGACGATCAAAGAGCAGTTGACGGCGCGCATCAACATAAAGCGGATCAATGATCCGGATTTTGATCCGAACGCCGTCGAGGCGCGCTACAACATTCCGGACTTTTATGACGGCAAGCCGTACAATCTGAAATTGACGAAGGCGGCTTATGACGAATACACGAAGGATTTGTACATCGACAAAAAAATTCAATCTCGGAAGTTTGAAGACGTTGATCGAAACAAAAACATCATCAGCATCGTGCGCGAGACGCTCGAGCAGTATGAAATTCCAAAAGACTCGATCGATTACGTGTTTATGACGGGCGGCATGTCGAAATTTCCGACGGTTTGCGAGAAGATCGAAGAATATATCGGCAAGCCGGTGATCAAACCGGAAGATCCGATGAATGCGGTCTCGAAAGGCGCGGCGGTATATCCGTTTTACGATCCGACGGTGATTGCGCTGTCGGATGAAGTTTTGGAGCAACAGGTGCTCGAGCAGGCAATTGAAATGCAGGATCGAATGATGCTCGCCGAATCCGTGATGTTGAATGTCAGCGAAGGACTTCCCCGCGTGATCATTCCGCGCGGAACAACCGTGCCGTACTCGGGAGAATTGCGCGGCGCGTTCCGAACGGCGTCACCGGCCGGCGTCAACATCAATATCTACTCCGGCGTCAACGAATTTGACTCGTCGATGCGCATTCAACAAACTCTCAAACAAAAATTCAACGCGCCCGTAAGTCCGGGCACGCCCTTTGACATCAAGTATACCATTGACGAAAACAAAGTGATCCGAATGTCGATCGTCATCGACGACGGCAGACGCACTCCTCAGGAATTGGCGTTGTCGATTTACGGCAACGAAGTCTCCGAAAAAGATTACAACATTGCAAAAAACGATTGAAAGGCAGGCGATTGAATTGGCAACTCTCACCGATTTGAGTCAACTCGGCGATATAGAACTCGAGTTTCGGCAACAAATCGAAACTCATATGCAAGCGGACGAAAACTCTGCCGATACGCGTCTGTTTGTCTGGAATTTTGCTCCGAATGACATCAAAAAATTCGTCGGCATTTTCGAGAATTTCAATCGGCGTCCCGACAGCGATATGTCTCGCCGAAATCTCAACAATGATCTCTATAAAAAATGCAATTCGATGCTCGCCGAAAATTGTCTTCCGATCGAATGCATGCTCTACGCGTCGAAAGTGATCAACTCGAAATTCGACGACGAACTCGAAAACATTTTGGCCGAAAGAATCGAGGCGGTTTACAGAACAAACGGCGACGAGACGATTGAAGTACTCAAACACATTTGCGATTATTGGACTTGGACGCCGCAACTCCGCGCGGCGATCATTGCAATCGGGATGATCGGCGAAAGCGAGGAATTGTTTGATCGCATCAATCGTTTCGTCGATAATTACGAACTCAAAAAAAGCGTCTTTCGCGCGTTCCTCCAGAAAAAAACTCCGGAGAATCTCGACCGCGCCATGGGAATTGTGATCAACCTTAAAAACAGCGACGACGTCGACAAGCAACTCAGCGAAATGCTCATCAACGAATTCAACGGCTTTGCCGGAACCGGTTTGAATGTGCTGAAGGAGCATTTGAGCTCTTCGTATGCAATCAGCAAACTCGGCGTGAGCACTTTGAATAAGATTGCGCGGAATCTCGGCATTGCAATCGGCGATAAATATCTCGATGAATTGGCTCGCCGTTCGCGCGACGAAGACCCCGCGTACAATGAATTTCTCGCATTGTGTCATCAAAAAAACGACGACGAAGTTGCATTCCGCTGTCGATTTTCCCGGCAGGAGATCATTGCGGACTTCCTCGCGCCGCTGATGAAATCCGAAAACGCGCTCAAAATTACGAAAGACAACGCGCTGATCTCGATTGCGCAATTGAGCAGTCTGAAGAGAAGCGATTCCAAAATGGTGCCGACAACAAAGGCAATCATCAAGGAATATCAAAGCAATCCCGAAAATCAACTCGTGTGCATTGTGGCAGGACTGCTGGTCGGCGACAGAGATGCAATCGAAAACTTTGCAAAGTTGCTCAGTCTGGAACCGGAGCGGAAAATTCACGACCTGTATTCGTTTCTCAACAACGCATCGATCACAAAGAAATTGATCTTGACGAGCATTCAACGCGCGATTTGCGATCACTTCATCGAGACTTTCCGAACCGGATACATGATCGAAATGGAAAATTTCGCGTCGAATTTGCAAACATTTAAAGCGCGAAACGTCGGCGAATTGATCTCGGATCGATGCCTGAAAGAGATCAATGCCGTGTTGCTCAATTACATTCGCGACGGCTCGACGCTGTCGGATAAAGCCGTCATCGGACTCATTTCCACCGGCATCGGCTATTCCAAAAACAATTTCGCGGAACTGCTGTTTCAAATCTACGCGAAGACGCAAAGCACAAAAGTACGCTCGCATGCGCGGAAACTTCTGCTTCAAATGGACACGCTCGATCCGAAAGTCAAAGCCGACATAAGATGAGCGATATGCGTAAAGACAAAATTCTCGTCAAAAATCCGATTGAGGAGCTCGCCGTATTCGACGGACTGATTGAAATTCTGCTCCGAGATCACACGACACATCAAAACATCATTTGGGCGTCTTCGGATTATCCTTTCGACAAGACCGATCCGATCCGCGCGGAAGATGTTCATCTGATCATTCCGCATTTCATGAAGTCAAAAGACGCTCGAAAACGCCGAAAAAAATTACGCGCCGAAGTTTTCACCGCGCCTTTCATTTGCAAATTGCAGAATGATCTCATCGACGACGGCTCGATTAAGCCGGATGAGTTCATAGACGCGACAATGCTCGAGATCACTTGCGGCGAGGCTCCGTATCTCGCAAGTCGATACAACGTCGTCGACGGCTCGCCGATTGCTCTCGACGCCCGCGTCGGTCTGCTCGATCGGAAGTTGCGCCTCGTCAATCAAAAAGTCGACAATCGAAACGACTGGTGCAATCTCGCGCGGCGCGCTTATCAATCGATATACGGCTACGAATTTCAAGGCGATAATTTATTGCTCGCGCGTTGCAATTTACTGCTGACGGCAGAAGATTATTACCGAGCCGAATTCCGAGACTCGTTGCCGCAGGATTTTCTTAAAGAGCTCGCCGATATCATCTCATGGAATTTATGGCAATTTGACGGCATAAAAAATACCGTGCCCTTTCAAGACAACAGCACGGGGCTTTTCAATAATTGTTTGATTCGTGATTGGCAGACGCGAGAGCTCGTCAATTTTCCTTCACTGAATGCCGTCGGTACATTTTCGGAAGATGAATTCTGATCTTCCGATTTTTTTATTTTGCCGCGTGTTCGTTAAGCGGTTTCAATCGGCGATCGATTGTCGAAAGTCCGCGATACACCGTGCTGATGTCAATCGCCTCGCCCCGACTTTGCACGTATCGCTCGAGTTTGCGTTTGACGCGTTGCAGGGCGTTGTCGATCGATTTGACGTGCCGATTGAGCCCCGCCGCTATTTCCTGATATGATTTGCCGTCGAGATACGCCATCAAAACTTGCCATTCGAGATCGCTCAAAATTTCTTCCATCTTCTTCTCGATCGTCAAAAATTCTTCGCGACTTATCACCAATTCTTCCGGGTCGGCAACCTTCACGCCGCTTATCACGTCGAGCAGAGTTCGGTCGGAATCTTCATCGTAAATCGGTTTGTTCAGTGATATGTATGAGTTCAACGGAATGTGTTTTTGGCGCGTCGCCGTTTTGATTGCCGTGATGATCTGCCGTGTCACGCACAATTCCGCAAATGCATGAAACGACGACAATTTATCGCTGCGAAAATCCCGAACCGCCTTGTAAAATCCAATCATGCCTTCCTGAATGATGTCTTCGCGATCGGCTCCGATCAAAAAATACGAACGCGCCTTCGCACGGACGAAACTCCTGTAGCGGTTGATGAGATAATCGAGCGCGGAGGAATTGGATTTTTCTTTTATCTCGACGATGAGCTCTTCATCGGTTAAGGTCTCAAACTTTTCAAATTCGCTGTTGCTGTCCATTGCGATACTGCCGCCTCCATTAATCAAACACCTTTCCGTTCGTAATTGAATCGATTATACGCCGCGAGCCGTTTCAAGTCAAATCATTTCCTTCGGCGGAGCGCGTCGAGTTTCGCAAACACATTTTGATCGAGCCGATCGCCGACTTCGCTCCGAACAACCGGTAAAGTCACATTGCCGAGATATTCCTTACGAAGTTGCTGTTTCGCCCGCTTGACGGCGCGACAAAATTCCCGCGACGGATGCCGATACGCGCCCGCACCGAGGATCACCGTTTCGATCACGGCATCTGAACTTACAACGTGCACTTCCTTTCGACGGTGAATCAATTCGTATGTCAGCCGCTCGATCACTTTGTCGGCAGACTCACCGCCGGCCGTGTAGATCACTCGAAAATGCTCGCCGTAATCCTCGATTTTCTCATCGTCCTCGGTGAACGCGGCGTCAAAAACCAGTATAATATTGAATTGTTCATAGCCGCCGTACTCGATCAAAAGATGCGTCAAACGATCGCGCGCGATGTATAATTCCAACTCGCGAAGTTCCTCCCACGCGTGAATGAGATTGTAGCCGTCTACGAGATAATGTTCGCGCCATTTACTCATTTTTTGCCGAAAGCGCGTTGACGAAAGACTTCGTACATCAAAACGGCACCGGCGGCGGAAGCGTTCAGTGAATTGATCTTTCCGACCATTGGAATGCTGACGAGAATATCGCAAGTGTCTTTCGTCAAACGTCGGAGTCCTTTGCCTTCATTGCCGATGACCAGAACGAGCGGCGTCGTGAAATCGACATTCGAGAAAACGGATTTGCCGCCGACATCGCCTCCGACCACCATCAAGCCCAGTTCCTGCAATTGCTTCAGAGTTTCGGCGACGTTGCCGATCTGCGCGACTTTGACGTATTCGACCGCACCGGCGGAAGTCTTTGCGACCGTCGAATTCAGCGGCACCGATCTGTGTTTCGGAATCAAAATGCCATGCACTCCGACTGCCTCGGCCGTTCTCAACAGCGCGCCGAAATTCTGCGGGTCTTGAATTTCATCGAGCAACAGAATAAAGGGCGGCTGTTTTTTTGATTGTGCAAAGGCGAGAATTTCGTCGAGTGTCGAATAATTGACGGCGGCGGCGAATGCAATTACGCCCTGATGTTTCTGATTGTCGGTGAGCTTGTCGAGCTTCTCGCGCGGCACGAAGTCCATCGGAATTTTGCTGACGGACGCGCGCGCAATGATCAGCTGAATGGAACCGTCGCGAAGTCCTTCGGCAATCAGCAATTTGTTGACGCTTCGATCGGATTTCAGCAATTCAATAACGGCGTTTCTTCCAAACACCATGTTTTCGTCTTTCAAAAAAATACACCTCGGTTATTTCATCTCGCGAAGCCGTTTTGCGAGTTCTTCGAGCGTCGAATAAATAAATTCGGCAGCGGGCTTGGCGAACAATTTTTCTTGTCGCATGAATTTGTCGTAATACGCTTCGTCGGATTTGAGTCGCCGGACTTCGCGAACGAGCTCTTCATTATCCGACTTCGGATCGAAAAAGAGTACGGCGTCGGGATTGATAACGCCGGGCTCGGGTTTGTTGTCGGAGCCGTAGTAGATCGGAATCGAGCCGGCGATAAATGCGTCGAAAAGTTTTTCCGTGACATAGCCGACACGGCTGACATTCTCCGGGCAGATGTTGAACATAAATTCATGTACATATTTGATTTTATCGTTGCCGTAATCGGTTTGGAGTTCATCGGTGTTGCGATTCCATTTACCGGCCGATTTAATTTCGACTTCCGATTTGAGTTGATTATAAATTGCCGTCCGCGTATTCATCATGTCGTGCGAAGTAATTATGACACATTCGTATTTCTTTGTGTTGCGTGCGGCATTGATCTCGGAGAGCTTTTTTTCGATTGACTTCATGTCGAGCTTAGGCTCCGCAATTTTGGGAATTAAATAAGAAAATCGCATATATTTTGGTTTCTTCAAATACTCATTTCCCATTGCCAATTGTACTTCCGAAAGACAATAATCTTGATAGCCGTCATACCACGGCCAAGTAAATATCTCTTCCAAGGCGGTAAGAATTTTCCTCTCAACCGGAGCCCCTCGAACAAAACGGTGATCACCGTATTGATTAAAAAAATTAAATGTTTTATCTTTGGACACTTCATTTCTGATAAATCGCGTAAACCAAAATTCATCTGCATTTCCCTTGTTGCAACAATTAAAATAATGAATTTGTCTGTCTGAGGTTACACAAGTTATTTTGCTCGGCATTACCTTTTCGGTACCGTCATTTCTTTGAAGATTGACCGGCGTCTTTCGACAGTAAAGAAGCGCATCCCATATATCAAAACATATAACATTGCCCGAGGCAACGTTGTTGACGGCTAAAATAAATTCTCGCCCTCCGACATAGTACGGTTTGATGTAAAAAGCGGATTCGACTTCCGTCTCGAAAGGCACGAAGCAGATTTTCTTTCCAATCGGCAATCGATCAAAGTCCTCGAGCACTTTCGGATCTTCCGTCCACATTACGACGAGGATATTCAGCCAATTGATTTTATCGCGAAGCTCCGCGCTGACATATTGCAACGGATTTTGCAGAAATCGGAGAAAATCTCTGTCGGATGTGTTAATTCCGATCGATTGCGCTTGCAAGCCGAACCTATGTTGAATCATTCCGCCGAAATTGCCGCGCGAGATGATCGACAATTGCGATCGGCGAAGTTTTGCGTATCTTTCGAGCGAAAAGCCGTACATTATGATCACATTATCCGGAACGATTTTTTCCGTATTCAGCCCGATTGATTGCGCTTCATTGCAAGCCGCCGCAAAATTTTGTCCGCTGAACACAATCAGATCGCAAGGAATCGTCTTAAGCGAATTTTGATCAAGCAAAGGCATCGGCTTACCGTTGATGACAAATCCGTTTTTCAACCCGCCTGCAGAATATACTCCAACAAAATTGATCATGCCGTAAGTCTGCGCGAGAGTGCCGAGAGCCGCATTGATCAGCTGAAAATTCGGCTGTTGCAACCACAGAATTACATTCATAATTAAGCCTCCGTTTATTTAAGGATTGAGTTTGATTGAAGTTTTCTTGCCGTAAATGAGCATATCCCACAAATCGTAGCAGAAGATTTTGTTTGTGGCAATCTCGTTGACGGCTTCGTAAAATTTTTTGCCTCTGAAGAGGCTCGGTTTGACGTAAAACGCCGAGCTTACGTCCGTTTCGAAAGGCACGAAGCAGACTTTTTTTCCGAACGGCAACTCGTCAAACGCCTCGAGCACTTTCGGATCGTCTGTGTACATCATGACGAGAAGGTTGAACCAGTTGATTCGGAGCCGCCGATCTTCCCATTTGCGCCGCGCGGATTCGGCATCTTCGTAATGTATCATATGCAATTTCGCGTTGTCGAGCAACATGATCGGATAATCTTGCTTCGTTTCGGGATCGGTTGTGAATGAATAAAAGCGAAGTTCTTTTTCAAAATACATTTTCGGATCGTACAGCAATCGGAGGAAGTCGAGTTCGGATATGTAAAGGTTGACGGTCGGCGACAAAAACGGCAAGCCGAATGAATGACAGATGAAGCCGCCCCAACAATTCATCGACAGAATTGACAATCGCGAGCGTTGCAGTTTTTTGTATTTCCCGAGCGAGAAGCCCGGGATGCAAACCGTCCGATCGAGGACGATTTTGTCGACGTCAAGACCGAGTTGCGGAGCTTCGTCCAGCACCG
>CALGGX010000556.1 GCA_937916025.1 uncultured Selenomonadales bacterium | reverse complement strand
CGTTGATGTCGGCAATGATGGCGACCGCGCCCTGCTTTGCAAACGTACGAGCGATGACACGCCCGATGCCCTTCGGCGAGCCCGAGCCGGTTACGATGACGACTTGATCTTTGAAATCCAACATTGATGATTGCCTCCAATGATTTTTTTTTCGACTGATGAAAATTTATTGCAGAGCTTTTGCCGCCGCGACGATGCCTTCAATCGTGATGCCGTTCTTCGCCATCAATCTCTCGTACGGAGCAGACTCGCCGAATTGATCCTGAACGCCGATGCGTTTGACTTTGCCTTTGCCGAGTTCTGCAACTACTTCGCAAACCGCCGAGCCCAGTCCGTTCATGATGTTGTGATCCTCGACCGTAACGATCTTGCCGCTCGTTTCGATGCAATTCTTGACGCAATCGACGTCGAGCGGCTTGATCGTGTGCATGTCGACAACGCGCGCGCCGATGCCTTCGCCTTCGAGAATTTTCGCCGCCTCGAGCGCGAGACAAACCGTATCGCCGTTTGCGATCAACGCCACGTCTTTGCCGTCTCGGATCATGTTCGCCTTGCCGATCTCGAGTTTGATGTTCTCGTCATAAATGACGGGGATCGCATCGCGAGTGAAGCGAATGAACACCGGTCCGTTGTATTCGACGCTCTTGCGGACGAGTTCTTTTGCCGAGTAGTAATCCGCCGGCATAATCACCGTCATGTTCGGGATCGTCCGCATAACGCCCATGTCTTCAATCGCCTGATGACTCGCGCCGTCATTTGCCGGAGTCAATCCGCCATGCGAGCACGCGATCTTGACGTTGAGTTTCGGATACGCGATCTCCTGCCGGATCATCTCGCACATTCTCAGCGAGCCGAACACGGCGTAGGTGACGACGAACGGGATTTTGCCGCAAGTTGCCAGACCTGCCGCAACGCCCGCCGCATTTTGCTCGGCAATGCCGACGTTGATGTGCTGATCTTCGAGTTCGTGCGCGAATTTATCCGTCTTGCAGGATTTGCCGATATCGGCATCGACGACAAGGATATTTCTGTTTTTGCGTCCGAGCTCGACGAGTTCCTCGCCGAAACCGTTGCGCGTTGCTATCTTCTTCATTCAATTCAACTCCCCAAAAATTATTGATCCCTGCGGGGCTTTGAAGGGCTGCCGCCCTTCGACCCGCCAAGATTCAGACGAAGCGGCAGACGTGATCGATTGCGATATCGGAAAAGCCGTACGCCTCCGCCTTCGTCAAACGCCCGTTGCAAACCTCGACAATGCGATCGAGCAACAGCCGCCCGCCCTCGGCAATCGACAGCCGCCCTTCGATGATGCCGCTCAAATCGACATCCATATTGTCTTCCATCCAATTGTAAGTATGCGCATTCGCCGTCACTTTCAGTACCGGAACGATCGCATTGCCGGTCGGAGTGCCGCGCCCCGTCGTAAACACGATCGCATTGCAACCGCCCGCGACCATCGACGTCACGGAAGAAATGTCGTAACCCGCCGTGTCCATTACAATCGCGCCGCGCTTCGTCGGACGCATTGCCTGTTCGAGCACCTCGACAATCGGACGCGTGCCGCCCTTGCGAATACAGCCGAGACTTTTCTCGTCGATCGTCGACAAGCCGCCCGCCTTATTGCCCGGCGTCGGTTGCCCCGCGCGACAATCCTGCCCCGCGCTTTTCAAATGCGCTTCGTATTCTTCGCAAATTCTGATGATCCGATCATGAATTTCCGGAGTTGCCGCTCGCCGCGCGAGTACATGTTCCGCCCCGATCCATTCGATTGACTCGCTCATCATCGTAGACGCGCCGAGATCGATCAGCCGATCGCCGAGTTCGCCGACCGCCGGATTTGAGGCTATTCCCGACGTCGCGTCCGAGCCGCCGCATTCGATCCCCATCAACAGCTCCGAAATATCGACAAGTTCTTTTCGCTGAAGGGCGGCTTCCGATGCCATGTCGCGCGCCGCGCGGACTGCTTTTTCGATCGTCTTGAGCGTGCCGCCCTCGTCTTGAATACCGAACGACACGACCGGTTTGCTCGTCATTTTTTCGATCTTCTCGCGAAGTTTCAGATGCGGAACTGTCTCGCAACCGAGCCCGATGATCACCACGCCGCAGACGTTCGGATTGCACGCGAAGCCGGTTAAAATCTTCTGTGACATGTCGGTATTCGCCTGCACATCCGAGCAGCCGCTGTTGAAAATCACATTGACCGCGCCGCGCACCTGGCTCGCAACAATCCGCGCGGATTCGGAGCCGCATGCGCACGTCGGAAGGATCAACACGTGATTGCGAATGCCCGCGCGCCCTTCCGAGCGTCGATATCCCCAAAACTGCATGTCAATCACTCCCCCGCATTGATGTACTCGTCGACATAAGCGCGCGGTACACTGACGATGTTTTCATGCGAAACCCAACCGCCTTCGGCTATATCGGCAATCGCCGCGCCGATCACTTCGCCGTATTTGATCACTTTATCGCCCTTGGCAATCGGACGCAATGCGATCTTATGCCAGCTCGGAATCGCTTCGACGCTCTTGACGGTCGCGCGCACGCCGCCCATGCATTCAACCGTAACTCCGACGGCAACATCAGCCGTGCATGTCGCGACGTTGTCTTTGCCGTCGAGCAAAATTGCTTTCATAAATTCTCAGTGTCCTTCTCTCGAAAAGATTTTTAAACATGGTTTAAAAGGGCGGGTGGGATAAAATTTCAATCGATGCCTTCTTCGAGATCTTTCATTGCCTGCTCGTACTGCTCTTTGTTCGGAGCCACGCCATGCCAACTGCCGACATTTTCCATGAACGATACTCCCTTGCCCTTGGTCGTCGCGCCGATAATCACCTTCGGCTTGCGATTGTGCGAGTGCATTTTGATCGTGTCGAGCGCGCGGACGATCTGCCCCATGTCGTTGCCGTCGATGTTGTAAACTTCAAAGCCGAACGCCTTGAATTTTTCGCCGAGATCGAGATTGGGCATGACCTCGTCCGTCGTGCCGTCGATCTGCAAATTGTTGTCGTCGACGAACACGATCAAATTGTCGAGCTGATATTTATTCGCCGTCTGCGCGGCTTCCCAAATCTCGCCTTCTTGACACTCGCCGTCGCCGAGCACCGCAAACACGCGGAAGGATTTCTTATCCATCTTCGCGCCGATTGCCATGCCGACCGCGCATGCAAATCCCTGTCCGAGCGAGCCGGTCGGAATGTCGATGCCCGGGCATTTCATGTTCGGATGCCCCTGCGGAGGCGAGCCCTCTTTCCGAAGCGTGTGCAGAACTTCTTCGGGGAAGAAGCCGCGCGTGCCGAGTGCAGCGTATTGGATCGGGCAGACGTGCCCTTTCGAGAGCACGAAGCGATCGCGATCCTCCCATTTCGGATTTTGCGGATCGACATTCATCTCGCGGAAGTAGCATGCCGTGACGAAGTCCGCCGCCGAAAGCGACCCGCCCGGGTGCCCCGATTGCGCTTCGTACACCATCGTGATCACTTTCTTGCGCAAGTCCTTCGCAATCTCCTTGAGTTCTTCAACCGATTTTTTCTTCATGTTACACACTCCTTAAAGGCAATTCGTAATTCGTAATTCGTAATTCGTAATTTGGAGTGCGGTTTTCGGTTTTTAATTACGCATTACGCATTATGCATTACGCATTGTATTTTATACCAACAGCAAGGGAAGCTGCGGAATATACGTTACCAAGAGCAGGACGATCAGGCAAGCAATGATCAGAGGAATGACCGCCATCGAAATGTCTTTCAGCGTGATATTGGCAATGCCGCACCCGACGAATAAGTTGATGCCGACAGGCGGCGTGAAGATCAAAACCGCCGAAGTCGCGTCGAGGAAACAGCCCGCAATCAAGAAGATCACGTTCGCAATCAGCAAGAACAGAATGTAATTGCCGCCCGTGATTTCGGTCAAGCCGTTGCTGATGGCAAGATCGAGCCGCGCGCGCGTCAGAATGTAAGCAAACAGAGACGCCGTCGCCGTGATGAACATGACCACCGCCGTCGTCGTCGTCGAGTTGACAAATATCTCGTAGAGGTCTTTCAATTTCAAGGTTTTGTAGATGAAGAAGCCGACGAAAAGCCCGTAAACGGCAGATGCCGCCGCCGCTTCGGTCGGAGTGAAGATGCCGCCGTAAATGCCGCCGAGAATGATCGCCGGCATCAGCAAGCCCCAGAACGCCTCTTTAAACGACGCCCAACGTTCCTCCGCCGACGCTTTCGGAAGCAATTCGATCTCCAAATTCCGAGTCGTCCAAATAGCCACGACGCACAACGCCACGCCGATCATCAGCCCGGGCACGATGCCGCTCAAGAACAATTTGCCGATTGAAGTATCGGCGACCGAGCCGTAGACGACGAATGTGATCGAAGGCGGAATGACGATGCCCGTCGCGCCCGCCGCCGCCATCAATGCCGCCGCAAACGCCGGAGGATAGCCGACGTTGACCATTGCCGGAATCAAGATCATGCCGAGTGCCGCAACGGTTGCCGGACCGGAACCGGAGATTGCCGCGAAGAAGCAGGCAACCGAGACCATAACGACGATCAAGCCGCCGCGCAAATGTCCGACGCAACTCTGCGCGAAGTTGATCAGCCGTTCGGAAATGCCCGCCTTCTCCATGACGTTGCCGCCGAGAATGAAGAATGGAACTGCCAACAGCACGAATTTACTCGTCGCCGAGGAGAAAATGCGCGGCAAAGTCGTCATGATCGCCTCGATCGGTTTGCCCGAGCCGTCGATCAACATTCCGAACACGCTCGAAACGCCCAAGCAGATTGCAATCGGCGTACCGAGTAAGAGAAATACAGCAAAACTCAAAAAAATTGCCGGACCGATCATTTCGCGTCATCCCCCTTTCCGGCTGCGGTGTCAAGGAGCAGAAATAAGAATTCGATTGCAATGAAAAATGCGCCGAGCGGTACGAATGCGCCGAATATCCATTCCGGCCACTGCATTCCGGCAGTCACTTGCCCGCGCCGCATTTGGCTCATTACCATGTTG
>CALGGX010000555.1 GCA_937916025.1 uncultured Selenomonadales bacterium | reverse complement strand
GCCGGTATTCGCCGTCGTGATGTTCGAGATCAGCAAATCGTATTCGCCCTTAATGCCCATGCCGTCAATCAGATTGTAATCGACGGTGTTGATCTTGATGTCAAAGCCGAGCTTTTTCAGATCCGATTGCACCGCCTCGGCGTAGAGCGGAAGCTCCGCGCGGCTGTTGTAAACAACAAAATCGAGCTCGAGATTTTTGCCGTCTTTATCGAGAATGCCGTCGCCGTCCGAATCCTTCCACCCCGCCTCTTCAAGCAACTGTTTCGCGCGATCGGGATTGTAAGTGTTCGGATCGGTCAATTGATCAAAGCCGTAATCGAGCGAAGGCGGCACGGGAGCTTTGCCCGGAATGAACGTGCCCTTCAGCAGAACATTGTTGTAAGTCTCGCGATCGCAACCGCTGATCAATGCCGCGCGGACTTTCGGATCGCTCAAAATATGATCCGGATTTTGATTGAGTCGCGCGAGGACGACGCGGAGGCTCGAAATCTCGTCGATGTGGAATTTATCTTTGTTCTTGAAAATATCGATATCGCCCGCCGCAATGTTGACCGCCACGTCGACGTCGCCGGATTGCAATGCCATCGAGCGCGTGTTCGGATCGTCAATCGACGGAATTTCAACCGTCGGATACGGAACCTCGCCGTCCCAATAATTTTCGTTGCGTTTCATCACCGCACGCTCTTTGACAAACGACTCGACTTGATAAGGACCTGTGCAGATCGGACCGTCTTTAGAGAAGTCGCGCCCCGACTCCGCCGCCGTGTCGACGATGATGAACAGCGGATCGGCGAGATAGCCCGGCATGCCCGGCAACGGTTTCTTCGTCGTGATGATCAAATTCTGCTCGTCCGCCGTCATAGACTCGTACTCGAAAAACGTCGCCGCGCGAGTGTTTTTTGAAAACGCGCGCTCGATCGATTGCTTGACTGCCTCCGCCGTCAACGGATCGCCGTTCGAGAACTTGACGTTGTCTCGGATTTTGAAAGTCCACGTCAAGTGATCGTCACTCACGCTCCAACTTTCCGCCAGCCACGGCTGAATGTTCATCATCTCGTCGAATTTCGTCAGACACTCGCCGAGCCCGTAGCGCATCACGACCCAGCCGAAGTAATTTTGCGTCGGCTCGAGCGTATCGGCAAAGTTCGTCACGCCCACCTTCAGCACGTTCGGATCGCCGCCGCTCGAAGAACCGCCGCCGTCACCGCC
>CALGGX010000554.1 GCA_937916025.1 uncultured Selenomonadales bacterium | reverse complement strand
CGCGATATGACGGAGCGGCAGCTAAAGATGGAGAATTTGATTTGTCCGCGCTGTAACGGTACTTTGAAGCTGCGGAAGGGAAAGAACGGCAAATTTTATGGTTGCTCGAATTATCCGCGCTGTCGAATGACGTGCAACGATCGCGACGGCAAGCTGGACGTAAATGAATTGCAACGCCGCACGACTGTGCAGGCACCGACGAATTTCGATCCGAGCGAGTTTGAGCCGATCATTTCATCGGCGAATTTTCGATAATGTTGGGAGGGTTTTACAATGACATTGGAAGAGATCAAAGCGGCGAGTCCGTTCGATATCGGCGAGCCGAACACGAAGTATGCGCAGTTTTTTGACGGGCAGAGTTATCTCAAGATGCTGTCGCTCGAACAGGTTGTGATCGGCAATGTCACGTTTGAAGCGGGTTGTCGAAATCATTGGCATGTGCATCATGCGTCGAGCGGCGGCGGGCAAATTCTGATCTGCACGGCAGGGCGCGGGTATTATCAGGCATGGGGCGAAGAGCCGATTGAAATGAAGCCCGGCGATGTCGTCAACATTCCGGCGAATGTCAAACATTGGCATGGTGCGTCTCCGAACTCGGCATTTCAACATCTTGCAATCGAAGTCGGCGGCACCGGGCAGTCAAACGAATGGCTCGAGCCGGTTGATCCCGATGCGTATGCACGGCTGAAGTGAGGACGGCTTATGAAGCAGGAGGAACGTGCGAAACTGATTGACATCTTCAACGATACGGAGCAATGGTATGAAACGGACGAGACGCTCCGCGCGGCGGTCGCGCATTCGATTGAAGAGACGAAGTTTTACGCTCCCGATGAATATCCGCCGTTGCCGGAAAAAAAATTCGAGCACACTCGACTTGACGTCACACGTTGGAGATCATTTGAAGCCGGCTGGCGTGCCCGGCAGGAAACTCGCGACATTCGTATCGGCGTTTTGAATTTCGCTTCGGCGACGATGCCCGGCGGCGGCGTCAAGATCGGAAGCGGCGCGCAGGAAGAATGCCTCTGCCGTTGCTCGACGTTGTATCCGATTCTCAAAACTTCCGCCAATCAAAAGAATTTTTATCGAATTCATTTATT
>CALGGX010000553.1 GCA_937916025.1 uncultured Selenomonadales bacterium | reverse complement strand
CATTCGCCCGCCTCGACCGTGAGATCGACTCCGTCAAGCACCGACAATTCGCCGAACGACTTCTTCAAGCCGCGCACTTCAATGATGCTCATTCGCCGCCGCCTCCCGCTCCGTCAAACAACGGAGAAACACCGACTTGTCGCCGATTATGCCGATACATTCGCCCGCCTCGACCGTGAGATCGACTCCGTCAAGCACCGACAATTCGCCGAACGACTTCTTCAAGCCGCGCACTTCAATGATGCTCATTCGCCGCCGCCTCCCGCTCCGTCAAACAACGGAGAAACACCGACTTGTCGCCGATTATGCCGATACATTCGTCCGCCGCGCCCGCGAGATCGACGCCGTCCGGCACCGACAACGCGCCGAATGATTTGCGCAATCCGCGCACTTCAATGATGCTCATTCGCCGCTCCCTTCCGATCAGTCAATGCGAAAATGCCGTAAACCGCATACGACAGCGCGAGGTAGATCAGCATTCCGATCGTGATCGTCAACAGCGGCTCCATCGTGCGAGATGCCGTGTTGTTGATCACGCGCGTCAGATCGGTTATCGACACGTAGCCGACCACGCTCGTCCATTGAATTAAATTCACGACCGTCGATTGATACACCGGTTTTGCAATCCGAATCAATTGCGGCAGTGCGATCAATCGAAACGCCTGCCATTTCGAGAAGCCGAGCGTCCGCGCGGCTTCAACCTGCCCGCGATCGAGTGCAGACATCGACGCTCGCATCAATTCCGCCACATGCGCCGCCGTATGCATTGCAAACGTGATCACCGCCACCGTCGTCGGACTTAAGCCCTTGCCGGCAAAAATGCCGTAATAGAACAGCATCAACAGCATCAGCACGGGCGAGCCGCGCACGATTGCAATGTAAATCCGCGCGGAGGTCGAGGCGATTGTCGAGCGGCTGATACGAAGAAAGCACACCGCCGCGCCGAGCAGTGTGCCAAAAACGAGTGCCGCCGCCGAGATTTGAATCGTCGTCCAAAGCCCGCCCAGAATCGTCAGCCATGAATCGCCTTTGATCAGAATATTGTAAAGTGCTTCGCTCATTTCTTCATGCCAATGTGCACGATCTCATCGCTGAAGTAACTCTCCGTAACATCGACGCCGTCCGGGCGATCGAAGTCGATCGGAAACATATCGCTGTTCTCCGTAACGCGCATCCAAAACACGACATCGACCGCGCCGGAAGTCAACGCCGAAGCGCGCGCCGCACTCTCAATCGACACGAGCTCGATGTTTTTGCTGATGCGCTTGCCGATCTCGGCGAGCACCGCCGTGTTGAAACCTGCCGGTTTGCCGTCCGCAGTAATGAGATCGAGCGGCGGCAGATCTCCCGTCACCGCGACTTTAATCGTCTCCGCGCCTTCAATCATCGGCATTTCGACCGCATCGGGCTCCGCGCCGTCATTTTGATCGGCTATGAATTGCTTCGTAAGTTTATCGAACGTGCCGTCGTCTTTCATGCCCTTGATCGCGCTGTTGAGCGCGTCGAGCAATTCGCTCCGATCGGCTTTAACCGCACAACAGAAATTGTCGCTCATCGGCATTTGAATTTTATGCGCGTCAATGACTTCGAGATTGGACTTGCGCCCGATCATGTATTTCGCGACATTGGAATAGGTGCTGATTTCGTCGATATCCTTCGCGTCGAGCCCCATCTGCATGGCATTCATGCTGTCGTAATACACATACGTATGACTCATCATCTGTATGCCGGAAATTTCCTCGAGCTTGTGCATAGTCTCATTGAGCCGTTGCTCGCTGACATTCAAACCGGCGATCATTCCGATCTTGACGTTTGCAGGTTCGGAAGTATTCGCCGATTGATCGCCGCAGCCGACCAACAGCGCGCCCGCCATCAAACACGACGCCAAGGCGGCGAGAATTCTCTTCTTAAGCATTTACAACAGCCTCTCTTACTTCTTCATGCCGACGTGGACGATCTCGTCTTTGTAATATTCATGAGTGATGTCAATGCCCTCGGGGCGATCGACGTTGAGCGGAAAGATCGAGTCACTCTCGGGCACGCGCACCCAGAACACGATATCGACCGCGCCGCTTGATAACGCCGAAGCGCGCGCCGTACTCTCGATCGACACGAGCTCGAAATTCTTGTTGATGAGCTTGCTGATCTCGGCGAGCACCGCCGTGTTGAAGCCTGCCGGTTTACCGTCCGCAGTTATGAGATCGAGCGGCGGAAGATCGCCCGTTACCGCCACATTCAGAGTCTCGGCTCCTTCGAGCTTCGGCATTTCGACCGCGTCGGGATCCGCGCCGTCTTTCAGATCTGCTATGAATTGCTTCGTGAGCGCGGCAATTCTGCCGGATTCGGACATGCTGTCGATCGCGTTGTTGAGCGCGTCGAGCAATTCGCTCCGATCGGATTTGACCGCGCAGCAGAATTTATCGCGCAACGGCGGATCAAGTACGTTGTCGGTTTTGATCTCGATACCCGGTTGCCGAACGACGAGATAATCGGCGACGCATTTATACGTGCTGATCTCGTCGACTTCGCCCGATTGCAAGCCGAGTTGCATGCTGTTGAGATTGTCGTAGAACGTGTAATTTGTCGAGAGTTTCAGATGGTTTCGCGTAACTTGACTCTCGAGATTTTTCAGGTAATCGTTAAATTGCTGTTCGCTGGCGTTAAGGCTGGAGATCGTGCCGATTTTGAGGTTCTCGGCTTTGGTGTTGGGAGCATCGGTGCCGCCGCACCCCGCAAACATCATGCATGTCGTCAGCAGTGCCGTCAGTGCACCGAGAATTTTTTTCTTGAACATTGCAAACATCCTTTCTGTCGAAATCAACACATTGTAAAGCATTGCGGCGATTGATGTCAATCAATCTTTGCGGATGAGATCGGCAATGGTGATGTTTTTAAAGCGCGCGGGCGTTTTTTCCGTGACGGGCACCAACCCCGACGCCGGTAACGTGATCTCATTCGACGCGCCGAGTTTTTCCTCGTCCGGCGTTTCCAAAATCACTTCGAGCGTATCGCCGGACGTGATCGGATGAATGAATTCTGCCGGTGCGCCGTTCACGCGTATCTCGAATTTGATCCGACTTCGCGCGTCCGGAGCTTTGAAATTGATTGCCAACAGCGCATCGCTTACCATCACTTTGCGCTGAACCGCCTTGTATTGAATTTCCGCGCCGTCGTCGACAATTGCATTGAGAGTTGCCTCGCGCCCGTTGAGTTTGATCTGAATATCGGTCGCGGGAATGGAATATTCCTCACCCTTGTAAAAGAACTTGACCGAGAGCTCCTGCGCATTGACGATATCGGCAATCTTCGGCGCATCTTGCGCATCGTATTCGATCGAGTCACCGGCTTGGATCGGCAATGAAATATGCGCCGGAGCGTCGTTAAGCAAAATCTTCGGCGAGGACGAATAATGCGCATCTCTGCCGTTGAGTTTGTAATTGATCCGCCGCCCCGTGGGAGGATATCCGGCATTCCGCAAGGCTTCTCCGACCGTCCTCGGCGCGCGCGTGTCAATCACGTCATTGTCGTTGAGCTCGATGAAATTCAGATCGATCGGCTCGCCCTTTGCATTTCGATCCGCCGCCGCGCCGTTGATTAAAACTCGCGGCTGAATGAGCACTTCGTTGCCGTTAATCAGCACCGGCAACGCTTCTCTTTCCGTGACGACGTCGGCGAGTTTCAACTTCGGCGGCTGCCCGTTTTCGCCCGGAATGATCTTGACATGGCAATCGGCAATGATCGGCGTGTCGAGGCTCGCGTCTTCATCATCGACCGTGACGCGCGCGAGCGAGCCCATCGTGCCCTTGAAAGTCTTTTTGACTCCGTCGATCGTGAGCATCATTCCGAGCCCGGGCTTGCCGTTGAATTTCTTCAAATTGAGCCCCGCCGCCAGCAACGCGTCCGAGACCGTCAAATTCCTGAAATGAAAGAGATTGTGCTCGACGCCGTTGACGAAGACGGGCATGAAGTGCAACGATTCCAACGATGCGATTTTCAAAATGCCGAGCGGGGTGACGGCATCGGGCATACGAAGTTCTTTCGGGATGGAAGTAATGCCCTCGACGACGTCGGGATTGCGAACGGCAACGCGATTTTTCGGCATTTTAATCGCGTCCGCGACGAATGTCTGAAGTCCGGGCGTCAACGAACCGCCGCCGACCAACATCACCGCCTGCGGAATTTCGCCGCCGTTCAATTCGAGCACGGTTTCTGCAATCGAATGCGCGAGATTGCCGACACTCTCGCCGATCACGCTGATTAAATCCTCCGGCTTGAGCGCGTAATGATCGCCGAGAATGTTGTCAAACTCGACGTCTTTTCCGAGCGACGCATCGCGCTTGATCTGCTCGGCAACATTGAAGTCGAGCAAAAAGTTTTGACTGATCGAGTCCGTGATCTCATCGCCCGCCACCGGCACCATGCCGTAAGCGATAATCGAGCCGTTCTTCGTGATTGCAATGTCTGAAGTGCCCGCGCCGATATCGACGAGCACGAGGTTCAAATGCCGCATCGACGGCAGGATCAACACATTGATCGCCGCAATCGGCTCCAGAGTCAGATTAGCCACATGAAGCCCCGCGTGCTCCACCGCTTTATAAAGCCCATCCACCACATCATCCGGCAGGAAGGTGGCAATCATGTTCAGACTGATATTTTTTGCCTTATGCCAAACCAGATTTGTGATCTGATAACCGTTCATAAAATACCTGACCGGCGTGTAACCAACACAGTAAAATTTCAGCTCTGAATCATTATTTTTCTGAAATTCTTCATATGCCTGCTCAATCCCTTTGGTCGAGAGCTCGTAGACATCTACATCCGTGATTTCTTTTTCTTCCTCCATCACCTGCTCTACGTGGGTTGTGCCCGTGCGAAGCCCACGTCCTGCGGCCGCGATACACACTTCCGTCAG
>CALGGX010000552.1 GCA_937916025.1 uncultured Selenomonadales bacterium | reverse complement strand
AAATTCAAACGCGGCGGCATGGGCGGTCGGTCAATACACTTTCGCCGCCATGGCTGATAATTTGAGTTTTGCCGCGTTCCGAACGCTCGTATTCGAGGAGCTCGTCGATCTCTCGACGCATTACTACATCGAGTTTTGAGGACACTGCCATGTTTAAAAAATTATTCCTGCTCGCGTTGATGCTGTTGACGGCGGGCTGCTCCACGTCGAATGATCAAACGTCAAACGAAGTCGTGTATGTCTACAGTCAAGGCGATTACATCGATCCGGAGACGATCGAAATGTTCGAGGAAGAAACCGGCATTCAAGTAATTTTCGACGAGTTTGACACCAACGAGAGCATGTATCCGCGCGTATCGGAAGGTGCGGTGCATTACGATGTCATTTGCCCGTCCGATTATATGATCAGCAAGATGATCAATCGCAATTTGTTGCAACCGCTTGATTTTGACAAATTGCCGAACGCCCGTAAGTATATCGGTGAGCAATTCTTCAAGCAGTCGCGCGAATTCGATCCGGATAATCAATATTCCGTGCCGTACGGCTGGGGGACGGTCGGGATAATTTACAACCGATCGCTCGTCGATGAGGAGATCGACAGTTGGGCAGTGCTCTGGAATGAGAAATATCGCAATGAGATTTTGATGCAGGACTCGCCGCGCGACGCGTTCATGATTCCGCTGAAACTTCGCGGGCATTCGATGAACACTCTCGACGAGGCGGAGCTCAATGAGGCGCGCGACATGCTGATTGCGCAAAAGCCGCTCGTGCAAGCGTATGTGATCGACGAGGCGAAAGACAAACTCGTCAGCGGCGAGGCGGCAATCGGAGTGGTATTCAGCGGCGAGGCTCTGTTGATGACGCTCGAAAATCCCGATCTCGAGTTCGTCGTACCGAAGGAAGGTACGAATTTTTGGATAGACAGTTGGGTGTTGACGCGCGACGCCGAGCATGTCGACAATGCGCACAAGTTCATCGACTTCATGTGTCGACCGGAGATCGCCGTGATCAATTTCGATTATCTCGGTTATTCGACGCCGAACATTGCGGTGCGGGAGCTCGAAGAGAACGAGGATTACAAGAACTCGGAGGTGGCGTTCCCCGATCCGTCCGTGTATGAAGATCAGGAGACGTATAAATATCTCGGCGAGCAGGCGGATCGCATGTTCAGCGATTTGTGGATTCAGGTCACGGAGAATTGATCGATACGAAAACTCCGCTCCCGCTCGCGTCGCGCATGTAAAAATCTCTGCCCACTTTCATGATCTCGCCGCCAATTCCAACTACATC
>CALGGX010000551.1 GCA_937916025.1 uncultured Selenomonadales bacterium | reverse complement strand
GCCGATCGACGTTGATGATCCGAAGTCCGAGCGTCGTCGTTTCCTCGAAAATGATCCGCGCGCAATCCGCCTCCCGATCGTCCGAAAGAAGAGCCGTCAACGTGTGCGCCGGACGAGTTTTCTTCATGTAGATCGGCGTCGTCCAAACGTCGAGCGCGCCCGCTTCCAACAATCGATCGTAGAGGTAGCCGTAAATTTGCGGGTTCATGTCGTCGATGTTGGTTTCAAGTTTGATCAATCGCCGCTCCTTCGGAGTTTCGATCGAGCCGAAATAAATCCGCAGGACGTTCGGAATTTCAAGATCGTGAGTTCCCGCGCCGTAAGCGATCTTCTCGACAGAAAAATCGTCCGGCAGTTCGAGTGACTGCTCCGCGAGCGACGCAATGATTGCCGCGCCGGTCGGTGTCGTCAATTCCTTTTCGACGGTCGAGCGCGAAGTTTTGAAGCCCGTCAACAATTCCGCCGTTGCGGGAGCAGGAACCGGCATCAGCCCATGCGCGCAATGCACGAAGCCCGAGCCGACGTTGATTTTCGACACGAACACTTTTTCGACGGCGAGATAATCGATGCAGATCGCGCAACCGACGATATCGACAATCGAGTCGACGGCACCGACTTCATGAAAGTGAACTTCATCTGCCGGGCGATTGTGGACTTTGCCTTCGGCGATCGCGAGCTTTTGAAAGATCAGCAATGACAATTTTTTGATCTCGAGTGACAGCGTCGAGCTCTCGATGATCTTTCTGATATCCGCCATCGATCGATGATGATGTTCATGATCGTGATGATGCTCATGATGGTCGTGATGGTCGTGATGATCATGCGGCAGTTTCACATCGACATGCACGGCAGCAATTCCGGTCTTCGAGACATCGGCGATTTCGATTGAATACTCGTCGTCGAAAGGCAACTTCTGAAGTTCGGCAGCGAGATATGCGGCGGGAACTCCGAGTTGAAGGCATGCGCCGAGAAACATGTTGCCGCTTATTCCGGAAAAGCAGTCGAGATAAATTGCATTCATTTCAAGTCCTCCGTTCGTTGAGTTTGACGGCGAGCATCGTGATGTCGTCCGATTGCGGAGCATTGCCGACGTATTCGCCGAGCGAGCGACGTACTTCTTCGAGTACTTCTTCGACGCTCAAATTCTTCATGTTGATCCGATTGAGACACTGCTCGAGCCGTTCCTCGCCGTACAATTCTTCCGACTCGTTCAACGCTTCCGTGACGCCGTCCGTGTAGAGATAAATCGCATCGCCGTGCTCGAGCCGAATCGTTTCCTGTTGATACTCGGCATCGTCGACAAGCCCGAGCGCATAATTATGCGCCGAATTTTCGAGATACGTCCATTGCTCGTTCCGCGCGGAGTAGAGCATCGGCGGAATGTGCCCGCC
>CALGGX010000550.1 GCA_937916025.1 uncultured Selenomonadales bacterium | reverse complement strand
CTGAAATCGCCCTGCGGCAACACGATCACTTGTCGAAATTGCTCGCATTTGAAGCCGATCAGTTCCTCGACTGCCTTCGTCACTTTCGACGCGCCCGTCGTCAGCAATTTGTTATCGCAATACAACTCCGCATTCGACTTGATCGTCGTCGTGCCGGTGCCGCGCATTTTCTGCTTCTCGTACTCCGGATTGCGCCGCACACAATACGTCCGATCTTTCAGCGCAAACGTAAATTCGACATAAGTCTCTTGCGTCGGCGTTGCGTATTCAGAGCGCATCATTCTCCCGCTCCGATCATTCCCCGACGCCTCGCCGTACAACGCAAAACAGATCGCGTCGAGCAACGTCGTCTTGCCCGAGCCCGTCGCGCCGTGGATCAAAAAGAAATTGCCCTCGCCCAATTCGCGCTCGAAATCGAGATCGACGCGTTTGACGTACGCTCCGAACGCTTCCAATCGCAATTTGATCGGTCTCATTTCATCACTCCTCCGCAAACGACTTGAGGCATTCCACCATCGCCGCAAGCTCCGCCGCCGACATTTCCTCGCCGGTCTGATACTTGAAGAAGTCTTTGAAGTGATCGAGCACCGACGCGTTTTCGAGCCGATGCGCGTCCGACGTCGTCTCGCGCGTCAAGCCGATCTTCTCCAACGACAGCAGGTTCGGAAATTTCGTTTCGAGTTTCGCCCGCGCGTTGAGAACAGGAGTTTTGTCCGTCAACCGCACGGCAATGTAATCGCTCGACGGCGGCTTTGCGAGGATGTTGTCGATCGTGTCCTCGAAGACGACGAGATCATGCTTCGGCGTCAGCGACAGAAACTCAATCGAAGTCGCGCCGTCCGAACCGAGCTCAACACTCAAAAGCCCCTTCCGATGCCGAAACTCGTCGAATGAGTATTTCAATGGCGAGCCGCTGTATCGAATTGTGTCCAAAGTCATGCGTTGCGGTTTATGCAAATGCCCGAGCGCGACGTAATTGTAATTAGCAAAGTGCAAGGCGTTGACGTTATCCGCGCCGCCGACCGATTGTTGCTCGGAATCGGATCGCTCGCCGCCCGTGATGAAGGCATGCGCGATCGCCACGCTTCGTTTGCCGCTCGGAATTTTCGCCCGCGCGGAGCCGATAAAAATCTCGCCCGCTCGATCAAACGACAAACTCTCTTCGATCGAAAACGCCTCCCGCACTCGCGACGGCTCGAAATACGGCAACAGCGAGAAATACACTTCTCCATGTCGATCGTTCAGAACGATCGGCTCGTCGTCCGCACGGATTAATGTTCGCAAGAAAAACTCCGATCGCTCGAACAGTCGACTGCCGAAGTTCAATCGCTTTGCCGAGTCGTGATTGCCCGCAATGCACAGGATCGGCAGTTTGCGCTCGACGAGTTTTGTCAGCACTTCGTCGAAGAGATCGACCGCCTCGGCAGGCGGCACGCCACGATCGAAAACGTCGCCGGCGATGATAATCGCCTCGGCATGCAGATCGTCGACCGCGCGGAGAATCTCGTCGAGAATGCAGGCTTGATCGTCGAGCAATGACTGCCCCTTGATGCTGCGTCCGAGATGCCAATCGGACGTGTGAATGAATTTCATGTTGCACCTCCGAAATTGTTCATGCTGCCCGAGCGAAATCCCTGCAGATCGAGAGTGACGTATGCGAAGCCGATCGAGCGAAACTCTTCCGAAACCTCCGCGCGGATTTTCATCAGCCGATCGAATTCGGGCGTTTCGATCTCGATCCTCGCAAGACGATCATGTATCCGAACTCGGACTTGTCTGAAGCCGCGATCGATCAGAAATTGCTCCGCGCGATCGATCATCTCGAGCTTCTCCGGCGTGATCTCCTCGCCGTACACGAAGCGAGATGCCAGACATGCGATCGACGGCTTCTCCCATGTCGACAATCCAATCTCTTTCGACAGCGTTCTGATCTCCGACTTCCACAAGCCCGCCGCTCGCAACGGACTTTCAATTCCGAGCTCGGCAATTGCTCGCATACCCGGGCGATAATCGCCGTCGTCGTCCATGTTCGAGCCCTCGACGACGTGCGCGAGATCATTCTCCGAAGCCAGACGCTTGATCCGATCGAACAGGAATTTTTTGCAGAGATAGCATCGATCGGGCGGATTGTCTTTCACGCCTTCGATCGACAGTTGATCGACCTCGAAAGTGATCTGCCGAATGCCCGCGCCCGAGCAGAACGTCAACGCCTCGGCTCGCTCGCGTTTCGGAAAAAAATTCGACACGGCAGTGATCGCGACCGCCCGATTGCCGAGTACGTCGTGCGCCGTCTTCAGCAGAAATGTCGAGTCGACGCCGCCTGAAAATGCCACCGCCACGCTCCCGCACTCGCGCAAAAAATTCTTCAGCGCGTCGAGTTTCGATTCCAATTCATTCATTCGCTCAGCCTCCGATTATATTCAAAAATCGGCTCATATTCACGACGCCGTCAATCAGATCGTCCTTGTCGTCGAAAACCATGAAATATCGAAACCGATCGCCCGCCATCGATTGCCACGCACGCCCAAGCCGCGCCTTCATTGCCGAATCGTCATTGGCGAGATGCTCGCCCTTCGTCTCGGCGAGAATGAATCGCCCGTCGTCCATCATGATCATCAGATCGGGGTAATGGTTGATGAAGCCGTTGATGCAAAACTCGCGTTGCGAAATGTTTCGATGCCACCACTTCACGCCGTCGATTGCCGTCAAATGATACACCAACTTCTTTTCGAGCGGATTCATCGACGCCTCGGCTTCGTACAGCGACCGCGCAATGTTGTCCGTTCCGTTTGACGGAGCGATCGCCTTCGGCATTCGATATTTCGCGCGACACTTGATCCGATCTTTCGCCAGCAACTCGAAGAATTTGTCGCGTCGATAAATGAGCAGTTTGTCGTCGACGAATTTCTTGACGCACTCCGCAAACGCCGCCGGAAATTCCCGCAATCGATCGAGCTCCTCCGCCTTGCGCGTTTCTGTCAGCCGCTCGACGTACGCAAAGATTTGCCTGTCTGACAGCGATTTGATGTCGCGCAATCGCTTGATGATCGCCCGCCGCCCGCGCTCCAATTTCGCCGCGTCCGTCATTCCCAACTCGACAATCCGCACCTGCTCGTCGCGTTTCATCTTCGTCCATTGCATTTTGCCGCCGACTTCGTCGATCTTGACAATGTCGCCGTCAATATTGCCGAAGTCGATCGACATTTCCGCGCGGCTCAAGTCGAAGTCGATCTCGAGATTCTCCTTCTCGAGCCGAATTTCGGCATCAAACATCGCTTGCTCAACGCCAATCCATTCGCCCGCGCGTCGCTCGAGCACGAATTGCGGCAGTCGAAGATTTTCAATATCCGAAGCAAACTCCGGCTTTACCCGATAATATTTCATGTCCGTTCCTCCTGCCGATTGCTCGTCGATCGCATCATCGTAAGTTGCGCCCAAGGCTGCCGATTGCTTCAACAATTCATCGACAACATCCGACGCTTCCTCCGCCGCATCGACTTCAAGATCGGAAAAATCATCGACGACGTCCGAAACAATGCTCGGAGTTTCGATCGACGCAAGCTCGAGCGTCGTCTGCACTACTTCATTGCGCTCGTCGATCGCCCGGCATTCGTTTTTGCCGAAACCGGTTGCATTCAAACCCTGCACGATCTTGTCGAGCGTCTCGAAAAATCTCGTCGACGACGTCAACACGTACGACTCATTCAAGTTCGGATTGTCATTGCGCGTCGAGTGCGGCAATCGCAAAATCCGCCCGACGATCTGCTCGACATCGACGATGCTCGCCTTGTTTGCCATCGACGCGAGAATATATGCGAACGGGCAATCCCAACCTTCCTGCAACGCGTTGATCGTAATGATGTATCGGATCGGGCACTCGCGACTCATCAAATCGACGCCGCGCAGTTCGTTGATCGTTGCCGTCCGAATCGCGATCTGCCCGGCGGGAATTGCGCGCTTGATCAGCTCCGCGCGGATTTTGTCGAATGTCGTGCTCTCCTCGCCGGAGCGCGGTTGCGCTTGAAGCAGGACGATCGGACGAATGTATTGCGCGGAATTTTGAGCGGCGATTTCGAGGCGGCGGCGCATTTCGATCGCGTACGTCAGCACTTCATTGCGATTGTCGACATTGCGGACGATCACCGGCAGTTTAACCATGTTCTCGCGCTTGAGTTCGGCGGCGGTCACGGTCGAGATGATGTTCGAGCCCGCGCGCGGAGTTGCCGTCAATTCGAGTATCATCGACGGATTGAAATTGCCGAGCATCTCGAGCGACAGCGGCGATTTCGCGTGGTGGCTCTCGTCGACGATGATCGCCGGATTGAGTCGATTGATCGATTGCAACAGCGAAGATTCGGCGGCGTCTTCGATCGGCTTCTCGAGCGGCAACGACTCGAAACTCGAGAGATTGCCGTTCGGTTGGCGCGAGCGAAGTGATTCCTTGCGTCCGCGAAACGAGTCGTATGACAGCACCAAGATCGACAATTGCTCCTCGACATTGACTCGATCGAAATTCTCGCCGCCGAGGCATTCGTCTTTCGAGTACACACCGACGCGATATTGGAAGTCTGCATTCAGCCGCTGTCGATAGGGATGCTCGGGATTTTTCAGTGCGGCGAGCGTTTGCGTGAGGATCGCCTCGGACGGTACCAACCACACGACGATTTGGATGCGCCGAGGCATGATCTCGAAGATCGTCTTGATCGAGCACGTTGCTATGAATGTTTTGCCGCCGCCGGTCGGCACTTTGATGCACGCCGTTGGAATTTCCGCGCGGCTCGTCTCGAGGAAGCGGCTGAAGTCGTCGAGCACACGGCTTTGATATTGTTTCAATTCCATGAGATCACATCCTTAAAATGTCGGCGGCAATGCGCTTAAACGTCGTGTTGTATCGACTTAAAAAACGCTCGCCGCAAAACGTCCGCTCCGCATAAATCACGCGAGACTCCGCGCCGTCATTCAGCGTCGAAAACACAAACTCGTCGTTGATCGCCAACTCCCGATCGGGATCGTAGAGAAAATAGATCGCGCGACCGTCGTGAATGCCGAGCAGATATTGCCGATCGGAGCTCGGGAGCGGTTGACGCGTCTCGCTGAAATACACGTACTCGCGGAGTTGCTCGATCGGAACGTCGGGATTAAGCATGCCATTGTCGAGAAACAAGCGCGCGCCGATTTCATAAAAGCCGAAGTCGTACTCGGGATCGACTCGCCGCACTCGCTCGGCAATGATCGTCTCGGCGTAAGGTTGAGACTCGATCAGAATGAATTTGCGATTGCCGCCGTCCGCGCGATTGAGATTGATCACGGCATGCGCGGTCGTGCCGCTCCCGCCGAACGCGTCGAGGATAAAGGAGGATGAGTCGAAATGCGTAACGGCGTCGATCAGATATCGGATCAGCGTCGACGGCTTGGGATAAGTCATCACGCCCTCGCGCTCGAAAATGCG
>CALGGX010000549.1 GCA_937916025.1 uncultured Selenomonadales bacterium | reverse complement strand
GAAGATCAACGGCAAGCCGATTGCCAGCTCCAAAAAAACAAAACCGCCTTCTGCTGTTTTATTCATCAACAAAATTTTATCAGCCGAGCTCAAAAAAGTCAATCGTATGATCGATCCGCGCTTGATAAAAAAATCCGCCCTGCTATAATACGTTGCAGGAATTTACACCACGCTTTCAACCGAACGGAGTGATAAATCGATGGCAGTTTTGTCACCGGATACAAAGCGACTCTTCCGCAAAATCGATTTTGAATTGCTGATTGCGGCGTTGGCGATCATCATTTACAGCATCGTGATCATCAGCAGCGCGACGCACGTCAACACGCCGAGCGAAGAACGATTTTGGTTTGTGCAACGGCAGGGGCTTTTCGCATTCATAAATATCATGCTCGCGATCTTTTTTATGAATTTCGATTATCGCGGCTTACAACAGTACGGCAGTCGACTCTATGTCTTTAATCTGATAATGTTGCTGGCGGTAATGTTGTTCGGTCAGACGGCACTCGGCGCGCAACGCTGGATTCAGCTCGGACCGATCAGTTTGCAACCGTCGGAGTTCTCGAAATTGATCATGATCATCTGCCTGGCGTCGGTGTTGGAAGAACGCGTCGGGCGATTGAATTCCATGCACGACCTGTTGCCGATTGCGGCATATGTCGGCGTGCCGTTCCTGCTCGTGTTGAAACAGCCGGACTTGGGAACTTCGCTCGTTTTCATGGCGATTTTTTTCGGCATGATCTTCGTGAGCGGCATCAAAATCCGATTGCTGGTCGGAATTTTTCTCGCCGGACTCGCCTCGACGCCGATCTTGTGGCATTTCATGAAGGATTATCAAAAGATGCGCATCATGGTTTTTCTCGATCCGAATGTCGATCCGCTCGGCTCCGGATATCACATCATTCAGTCGAAAATCGCAATCGGCTCGGGAATGTTGTTCGGCAAGGGATTGTTTGAAGGCACGCAGAGTCAATTGAATTTTTTGCCGGAAAATCACACGGATTTTATCTTCGCCGTGGTTGGAGAAGAACTCGGCTTTGTCGGCGCGGTCGTGCTTTTGATTTTGTATTTGATCGTGATGTGGCGCGGCATTCAGATTGCGCGCGAAGCCGTTGACATGTTCGGACGCCTGCTCGCGGTCGGGATTACCTCGATGCTCGCGTTTCATGTGCTCGTTAATGTCGGAATGACGACGGGCATCATGCCGGTGACGGGCATCCCGCTGCCGTTGATGAGTTACGGCGTGAGTTCGTTGACGACAAACATCATGGCGATCACAATTTTGATGAACATCAATTTCCGACAACAAAAATTCTTGTGGTAGTGAGGCAATACAATTGAGAGTAGAAATTCCGTACGAAGTTTTGCAGAAAGTCACCAAGCCCGCGCGCTACACCGGCGGCGAGTTCAATGCCGTCATAAAAGATCATTCGGCAGTCGAATGCACGTTTGCGCTCGCCTTGCCGGACGTCTATGAAGTCGGCATGTCAAATCTCGGCTTGGCGATCCTCTACAACATCTTGAACGCCCGCGCGGATTGTGCGGCGGAACGAGTCTACGATCCGTGGCTCGACATGGAAGACGAAATGCGCGCGCGATCGATCCCGCTGTTTGCGCTCGAGTCGAAAGAGCCGATTCGGCAATTCGATTTCCTCGGCTTCTCTCTGCAATACGAAATGATTTTTACCAACGTCCTCAACATGCTTGATCTCGCATCGATTCCGCTCCGAGCGAGCGAGCGCGGCGAGGATGAGCCGTTTGTTGTCGGCGGCGGTCCCTGCGTTTACAACGTCGAGCCGGTCGCGGAGTTTTTTGATTTCTTCGTGGTCGGCGAGGGCGAGGAAATTCTCGGCGAAGTCGTTGATGCGTTTGTCGAATGGAAGCGCGAAGGCAAACGCGGCGGGCGTCGGGAATTTTTGCGCCGATTTTCGAGCATCGACGGCATTTACGTGCCGAGTTTTTATGAGCCCATGTATCTCGGCAATGACTTCATCGGCATGCAACCGCTCGAAGACTCCGCGCGGCGCGTGATCTTCAAACGCATCGTTCGCGACATGAATTCCGTGCCGAGCGTCCGGCGTCCGATCGTGCCGTACCTCGACATCGTCCACAATCGACTGATGCTCGAGTTGTTTCGCGGCTGCACTCGCGGCTGTCGATTTTGTCAAGCCGGCATGAGTTATCGCCCCGCGCGCGAGCGTTCGGCAGAAAATCTCCGATCAATGGCGCGACGAATGATCGATGCAACCGGTTATGACGAAATTTCATTGACATCGCTGTCTTCGGCGGATTATTCCTGCCTTCGACGGCTGGTCGACGAGCTGAGGAACGATTTTCGAGACGAGCGCGTGAGTTTTTCATTGCCTTCGCTCCGCATCGACAGTTTTTCGATCGATCTCGCGCATCAAATGCAGCAAGTTCGGAAGTCGGGATTGACTTTTGCGCCGGAAGCGGGTACTCAGCGATTGCGCGACGTGATCAACAAGGGCGTCACGGAAGATGATCTGATGACGGCGTGCGCGGCGGCATTTGAGCGCGGTTGGCAATCGGTCAAACTGTATTTCATGATGGGCTTGCCGACAGAAACGGATGAAGACATTATCGGCATCGCGCGGCTGGCGAAACGCGTCATCGATTTGTACGTGTCGATCAAAGGGCGGCGCGGCGTCCGAGTCACGGTCAGCGTCTCGTGTTTCGTGCCCAAGCCGTGGACGCCGTTTCAATGGTTTGCGCAGGTTCCGATCGAAGAATTTCAACGCCGTCAACAATTGCTGAAAGACAACATTCGCGATCGGGCGATTGTTTTCAATTACCATGATTCGGAGCTGTCGTCGTTGGAAGGAGTTTTGGCGCGCGGCGATCGTCGGCTGTCGAAAGTGATCGAAACGGCGTGGAAGCTCGGCGCAAAATTCGACGGCTGGTCGGATCATTTCGATGTCGACAAATGGAACGCGGCGTTTGATCAATGCGGCATCGATCGGAAATATTTCAATGAGCGGACGCGGGATTTTTATGAGCCGTTGCCGTGGGAGCACACGTCGCCGGGTGTTCGGAAAAATTTTCTTCTCGACGAATGGGAGCGCGCGATGTCGGCGCAATTGACGTCTGATTGTCGTCGGACGCATTGTCAAAATTGCGGCGTATGTCCTCAACTCGCGGCGCGCGTGATCGATTATGCTCCGGATTCGGCGCAATCAAATCAATCGACGACCGCCGCGCGGACGCTCGAAACTCCCGAGCAGAATTCGGTCAATTACACTTATCGCGCGAAGATCAGAAAAGGCGAGGAGATCGCAATACTCTCGCATTTGGATTATGTCGACGTGTATCGACGCGCGTTGATCCGATCGAAGTTGCCGATTGCGTATTCGCAGGGATTCAATCCGCACATGAAGATGTCGTTCGGCTCGGCATTGGCGGTCGGCACGACAAGTGACGCCGAGTATTTCGATTTCGAGCTGACAAAAAAAATCCCGCCCTCGGAAGTGTTCACTCGATTGAATGAACAGTTGCCGCGCGGCGCGGAAGTTTTGCGATTGAAATTACTGCAGGGAAAAGTCCCGGCGTTAATGGCGTCGATTGACGAGTCGCGTTTCGAGATCACGGTTCCTTTCGACGGCGATTTAAATGCGGCGCGGAAAGCGGTCGATTCATTCAACCGCGCTTCGGAATTGAAAATCCTGCGCGTGACGCCGAAGAAGACGCGCGAGATCGAATTGAAGACGTACATTGCGCGCCCGATCGAAGTTGCAGAACTCGGCTCGGAATTGAAATTGACGGTCTACATTCGCATATCGGCAGTCGGGAGCGTCAAGCCGATTGAAGTTCTGCAAACTCTGATCGATCGGTTTGCGCTCGCCGCCGAGCTCGGACGCGTAAAAATTCATCGCCTCACTTTAACCGCACACGGACATGATTTGCTCGATGAATAAACTTCAGCCGAAATAATGACGAGGTCGCAAACATCGGACATGTTGTTCGGTTCCTTTCAAAGGAACAAAAAAAATCGGTCTCCTCTCACCAAGAGAAGAGACCTTTTAAATTGTCTAAGAAAAAAAACTTTTAAGTTTATCCAAAAAACTTTTTTTTTCGGGATGCACCGTTCGATCGTCGATGTCTTCTTCAAACTGTTTCAGCAATTTTTTCTGCCGATCGGTCAAATTCTTCGGCGTGAGCACTTTGATCGTGACGTTTTCATCGCCGCGCCCTTCGCCCCGGAAGAACGGCACGCCTTTACCCTTGACTTTAAGCACCGTGCCCGACTGAATTCCGGCAGGAATTTTTAACGAGATTTTGCCGTCGACGGTCGGAACATCGACATCGGCTCCGAGTGCCGCCTGCACGAACGAGATCGGCACTTCGCAGAAAATGTCGTTGCCCTGACGTTTGAAAATCTGATGCGGGCGAATGTTGATGTAAACATAAAGATCGCCGTTCGGACCGCCGCGTTCGCCTGCCTGACCTCCGCTCTGCACGCGAATGCGCTGCCCGTTGTCGATGCCGCGCGGAATGTTGATCCGAATCTCGCGCGTGACTTTGACTTTGCCCTCGCCATGGCAATGCGAGCACGGCGTTTTGGGAATTCTGCCGGAGCCGTGGCATTTACCGCACGTTTCAACCGTCTGCATTCGCATAAAGCCCATCTGTCGGACGGTTTGTTTTTGCCCCAAGCCGTTGCAATCCGGGCAAATGACGAGATCGGTTCCCTTCTCCGCGCCGTTGCCGCCGCATTCCGTACAGGTTTCCAAGCGCGGAACCTTGATCGTCATCTCTTTTCCGAAAACGGCTTCTTCAAATTCGATGCCGAGATCAAAACGAAGATCGGCACCGCGCGCCGGTCCCTGTTGCGGCTGTTGACGTCCGCCGCCCGGTTGAGGTCCGCCGCCGGAGAAATTGCGCAGAATGTCGTCAAACATTCCGCCGCCCATTCCGCCCATGTTGCCGAAAATATCTTCCGCGCGCGGACCTCTTCCTCCTCCGCCGCCGTATCCTCCGCCGCCGAAGTTTTCATCGCCGAATTGATCGTATCGCGCGCGTTTTTCCGGATCCTTCAAAACATCATACGCCGCGTTGATCTCCTTCATCTTCTCCGACGCATCCGGCGATTTGTTCAGATCGGGATGATACTTCTTCGCCATGGACTTGTATGCTTTTTTGATCTCGTCGTCCGTGGCGTTTTTGTTTATGCCGAGGATCGCATAGTAATCTTTTTTCGCCGCCAATTGTCGTCACCTCTGAAAAAAAATTCGGAGCCGGGAGTTTTGAGTCCCGACTCCTCCCAACATTTTTCGAGTCGCAATCGGATTATTTCTTATCGTCTTTAACTTCGGTATACTCGGCATCAATCGTGCCGTCGTCATTCTGCTTCGGCGGTTCTTCCTGCTTTGAAAAATCGGCGTTCGGATTGCCCTGTTGTTGACCGCCCGTCGATTGATACGCCGCCGAACTCACTTTGTACAACGCCTGCCGCACATTTTCGACTGCTTTTTTGAGTTCCTCGGGCGATGCGTTGTCTTTCAACTTCGCCTTGAGCTCGTCGTTGACCGTCTGCACGTCTTTAAGCAAGCCGCCATCGACTTTGCCTTCCAAATCCTTGCACGTCTTATCCGCCTGGTATACGGTTTGCTCGGCTTCATTTTTCGCATCGGCGGCATCTTTCTGCGCCTTATCTTCTGCCGCGTGCGCTTCCGCCTCTTTGACCATGCGATCGATGTCGTCTTTGCTCATGCCGCTCGACGATTGGATCGTAATTTTCTGTTCGCGACCGGTGCCTTTATCGCGCGCGCTGACATTGACGATGCCGTTTGCATCGATGTCGAATGTGACTTCGATTTGCGGAACTCCGCGCGGAGCCGGCGGGATATCCGACAGAATGAATGTTCCGAGCGTCTTGTTGTAAGCCGCCATCTCGCGCTCGCCTTGCAGTACATGAATTTCGACCGACGGTTGATTGTCCGCCGCCGTCGAGAACACTTGCGATTTCTTTGTCGGGATTGTTGTGTTGCGATCGATGATGCGAGTGAACACGCCGCCCATCGTCTCGATGCCGAGCGACAACGGAGTTACATCGAGCAGGACGATGTCTTTCTTTTCGCCGCCGAGAATTCCGCCTTGAATTGCCGCGCCGACCGAGACGCATTCGTCCGGATTGATGCCCTTCGACGGTTCTTTGCCGAGAATTTCGCGGATTGCATTCTGCACTGCCGGAATGCGAGACGAGCCGCCGACCAGAATGATCTTGTCGATCTTATCGCCCTTCAAACCGGCATCGTTCATTGCTTTGCGCGTCGGTCCCATCGTGCGCTCGACCAGATCGCGAGTCAACTCGTCGAATTTCGCGCGAGTCAACGTCAAGTCGAGATGCTTCGGACCGCTCGCGTCCGCCGTGACGAACGGCAGGTTGATATTCGTCTGCGTCATGTTCGACAGCTCGATTTTTGCCTTTTCAGCCGCTTCGATCAGACGTTGCGCCGCCATTTTGTCTTTTGAAAGATCGATGCCGTTATCGCGCTTGAACTCCGCGACCATCCAATCCATGACCTTCTTATCGAAGTCGTCGCCGCCGAGATGCGTATCGCCGTTCGTCGCCTTGACCTCAAACGTGCCGTCAGAAATTTCGAGGATCGACACATCGAAAGTGCCGCCGCCGAGATCGAACACGAGCACCGTTTCGTCTTTGTCTTTGTCGAGACCGTACGCAAGTGCCGCCGCCGTCGGCTCGTTGATGATGCGAAGCACTTCGAGACCGGCGATTTTGCCCGCGTCTTTCGTTGCCTGACGTTGCGAGTCGCTGAAATATGCCGGAACCGTAATGACTGCCTGCGTAACCTTCTCACCGAGATATTCTTCGGCGTCCGCTTTGAGTTTCTGCAGAACCATTGCGGAAATTTCCGGCGGCGTGTAATCTTTGCCGTCGATCGTGACTTTATAGCCCGCTTCGCCCATATGCCGTTTGATCGAAGCGATCGTGCGGTCGGGATTGCTGACCGCCTGACGTTTTGCGAGCTGACCGACGAGTCTCTGCCCGTCTTTCGTAAAGCCGACGACAGACGGTGTGATTCGACTGCCTTCGGGGTTCGTGATAACTGTAGGTTCGCCGCCTTCAAGCACGCTGACGACGCTGTTTGTGGT
>CALGGX010000548.1 GCA_937916025.1 uncultured Selenomonadales bacterium | reverse complement strand
AATGCGCTTCGGCATAAATTGATGAAGAATGCGGCGGCGGTGTTGCTGATAAGCATGGGCGTGCCGATGATCCTCGCCGGAGATGAATTCGGCAATACGCAATTCGGCAATAACAATCCGTACTGTCAAGACAACAAGACGTCGTGGCTGGATTGGAATCGCTTGAAAGACTTCGCGGACGTGCATGACTTCTTCCGGGGCATGATTTGGTTCCGACGCAAGCATCCCGTGCTGATGCGCGAGTCGATCGGCGAAATTCCGGGCTATCCGCTCATCAGCGTGCATGGCGTCAACGCATGGCATTTCGATCGATCGGCGGACAGTCGCGTTGTCGGCGTGATGTTTGCGGGCATGCTCGAAGGCGGCGTCGAGGATTTTGTTTACATCGGCATCAACACGCATTGGGAAGCGCACAGCGTTTGGCTCCCGCAACTGCCGCATGACAAGCAATGGAAGATGGTCGCAAACACTTCGCTCGGCGATAAGGCATGGTTTAAAACGCCGGAGCCGCTCGATACGATCAATCAGCCGGTTTTGTTGGGAGCGCGTTCGGTGGTGGTGTGCTACGGCGCGAAATTTTGACGGAGAAGATGTTTCATGCCAATCGAAATTCAGCCGCGAATTGAAGACACGGACTTAAAAATCCTCGCCGAGCTGTCGAATGCGGAGCTCGAAGTGCTTTACAAAATCATCGTCGGCAAAGGCAAATTGACCGAGGCTCTTTCGTCAAACAAAGTCGTCAAGCGATATTATCCCGACCATGAGCGATATGTCGATTTGATCGCAAAAGAGTTGATTGCCTTCGGCAGTCATACCTTCTTTTTCAAAAAAAATTACGCGGCGATCGTCCGCGACGTTTGCGATAAAATGGAAGTGGCGCATGGCGATCTTCAGACAATCGAGCGGTTGGAGCAGGATTTGCTGTCGAAAGTATTGGAGCGTTCGTGGGAGAGTATGTCCGATGACGATCGGCGCGATCTTTTGGATTCGATCGGCGAGAAAAACACTTCGCTTTCGGGCATGACATTCGACGTGCTCAATCGATTGTTTCAGGCGGGCGGCAGTCCTTCCAAAATGCTGACGATGTCGATAGTCGGCTCGATCGGCGAGTCAATTCTCGGCAACACATTCGCGTCGATTGTTGCCTCGACGGGCGGCGCGTTGCTTCTCGAAAGTGCAACGGAGTTTGCGGCAACTCGCGCGGCATCGATTTTGACCGGACCGATCGGCATCGGGCTCGCGACGATATTTACATTGAAACAGCTCGGCGGACCGGCGTATCGCGTGACGGTTCCCGCCGTCATTTACATTGCCGGACTTCGGCGATTGCATGCAAGCAAACCGGGTGCAAATTCGTCGATGAAAAACTCTTTGCTCAAAAATTCGTTGATGAAAAATCCGTCGACAGGGCACTCGCCGTTGAATTTGACGCGCCGAAAACGGGTCGGCGAATTGCCGGATATAATGTTTGCAGGCTTCGGCTGGAAAGTCTCGGGCAATTTCGATGTCGATGCGGTTGCATTTTTGCTCCGCGCGGACGAGCGTGTCGATTCCGATGCGGAGTTCGTCTTTTTCAATCAGCCGATACATCCGAGCGGCGGCGTCGAATGGATTGAAAATGTTCCGCGCGGCTTTGAAGAAGTTGAGATGATGCAATTCGATTTGTCTCGATTGCCGTCGACGGTTCGGTCGATCAAATTGTTTTTGACAATTGACGCGAAAAATTTCGAGCCGGTTTCGGATATGTTCATAAAACTCGTTGACGGCACGCGCGGGCAGGAAATTTTCCGAAGTCGGCTCAAAGGCGATTTCACCCGGGCAAAGACGATTGAACTCGGCGCGCTCGATCGTCAAGGCTGCGGTTGGGAATTTGAATTTATCGGCAACGGCAGCGATTCGGAGCTTGCCGCGCTTTGCAAAGAATTCGGCGTTAATGCGGAATGAAAGGGAGTTGATGTGATGGCGGTTATGCTCGACATCAAAGATATCAATGTATTTTACGGCGCGATCCACGCAATCAAAGGCATCAGCCTTACGGTCAACGAAGGCGAGATCGTGACGCTGATCGGCGCAAACGGCGCGGGCAAATCGACGACGCTTCGGACGATCTCCGGACTGTTGAAGCCGAAATCGGGCTCGATCACTTTTCTCGGCAATGAGATCGGCGGCATGTCGGCGAATAAAATCGTGCGCGAAGGGATCTCGCAAGTGCCGGAAGGGCGGAGGATTTTCGCCGAGATGAGCGTCATGGAAAATCTCGAGCTCGGCGCATTCATTCGCACGGACGCGGACGGGATCGCGGCGGATTTGGAGATGGTTTTCAAACGCTTCCCTCGACTCAACGAACGCCGCGCGCAATTGGCGGGGACGTTGAGCGGCGGCGAGCAACAGATGCTTGCAATGGGACGCGCTCTGATGAGCCGTCCGAAATTGCTGTTGCTGGACGAGCCGTCGATGGGACTTGCGCCGCTTCTGATCCGAGAAATTTTTTCGATCATCGAAGACATCAACAAGACGGGCACGACGGTTTTGCTCGTCGAGCAGAACGCAAACATGGCGTTGTCGATTGCAAACCGCGCGTATGTGCTCGAAACGGGGCGCATCACATTATCCGGCGACGCAAAAGAATTGGCGGCGAGCGAAGACATTCGCAAGGCATATCTCGGAGGTTGATGATTAATGCGGTTTAATATTTTTTGCCGCTCGATGTGTTTGACGATTGCGCTGATGCTCGGACTGTTTTCGGCAGTTCATGCGCAATGGCGACTCGACGGCGACGATCGATTGCGGAATTTTCGCATCGACGAACAACTCAATGCTTCGGCGAGTGCTCAACCGTCGATTGCCGGTTTCCGGACATTGAAAGAGAAATTGCCGCGCAGATTTTTGATTTACATCGTCGATCTTCGGCAGGAGTCCCACGGTTTTGCGAATGATGTTCCGATCAGTTGGTACAGCGAGCGAAATGCCGCCTGTGCCGGGCTTGATACCGTCGAGATCGAGCGCGATGAAGTTGCTCGATTGCAGGCGATTGAAGGCGGGCGAATTAAATTCATGCCGATCGGAAAAAGCGATACGCAACTGCTCAAGCCGTTGACGCTTAATGTAAAATCCGTCCGAACCGAACGCGAAGTTGCCGAGAATGTCGGCTTTAATTACGTTCGCTTCACGGATACGGACATGACAAATCCCGATGCCGCGCTCGTCGACGAATTTGTTCGCTTTGTCGAGCAGTTGCCGCCGAATGCGTGGTTGCATTTTCATTGCCATGCCGGAATGGGGCGCGGCACTCTGTTTCTGGTGCTTTACGACATCATTCGTCATCCCGAGAAACCGCTCGAGGAGATCGTTGCTCGGCAGAAAGAACTCGGCGGTCTCGATCTTTTTGCCGAAAACAACGGCGACGATTGGGCGGCGCAACGGCACAGAGAACGCGCCGAGATGGTTCGGGAATTTTATCGGGCACGCCAAAATATTTCCTACGGAGGTTGATCGATTATGCGTTCAATGATCTTTGCAGTGATTTTCCTGCTTGCGTTCGCATTCGGCTTCAATCACTCGGAAGCGGCGGCGATCAAACCGGAAACTCTGCCGGAGTCTCCGGAATGGATCGCCAAAATCCCTGCCGCTCAAAACGCGCAGCAACTCTTTGTCGTGGCAGGGATCGGTCGCTCGACGGCATGGGTATCGATGCATGTACGAGATGATCGAGATCGCTGGCGGCAAATCATGACGACGCCGGGCTTTATCGGACGCGAAGGGCTCGGTAAAACTCGCGAGGGTGATGGTAAAACTCCCGTCGGCACTTTCTACTTCACCAAGGCGTTCGGCATCAAGAAAAATCCGGGCTGTGCTCTGCCTTACACTCAAGTCGACGACAATCATTATTGGTCGGGCGACGCGCGCGAGGGCATGATGTATAATCACTTTGTCGACATTCGCCAATATCCGACGCTCGACACCGAAGCGAGTGAGCACATCGTCGATTACAATCCGCATTACGCTTATTGCCTGAATATCAGCTACAACGAGAGCGGCATTGCCGGAAAAGGCTCGGCGATCTTTCTGCATTGCTTCGGCGAGGCAAAACCCTACACCGGCGGAGGCATAGAAATTCCCGAGGACAAGATTTGATTGCTCGGCGGTTAAACATTTATGGGAGGTTGATCAACAATGCGTTCAATGATCTTTGCGGCGATTTTCATGCTGACGATGATGCTCGGCATCAGTCAATCGGAAGCGGCGGCACTCAAACCTGACACTCTGCCGATGTCGCCGGAATGGATCGCTAAAATTCCTGCCGCTCAAAACGCGCAGCAACTCATGGTTGTGGCAGGGATCGGGCGTTCAACGGCGTGGATTTCCATGCATGTCCGCGACGATCATGATCGCTGGCGACAAATCATGACGACGCCGGGCTTCATCGGACGCGCCGGACTCGGCAAAACGCGCGAGGGTGACAGCAAAACTCCCGTCGGCACTTTTTACTTCACCAAGGCATTCGGCATCAAGAAAAATCCGGGCTGTGCTCTGCCCTATACTCAAGTCGACGACAATCATTATTGGTCGGGCGACGCGCGCGAGGGCATGATGTATAATCACTTTGTCGACATTCGCCAATATCCGACGCTCGACACCGAAGCGAGTGAGCACATCGTCGATTACAATCCGCATTACGCTTATTGCCTGAATATCAGCTACAACGAGAGCGGCATTGCCGGAAAAGGCTCGGCGATCTTTCTGCACTGCTTCGGACCGGCAAAACCCTACACCGGCGGTTGCGTTGCCATTCCGGAAGACAAGATGATCACCGTGATGAAAAACGTGCAATCGAATTGCATCGTCGTGATCGACTCGATTGATAATCTCGGAGGCACTTTATGATCGACAGCCGACGCCTGCTCGGATTGATTTTTTCGCTGCTGATTGCATTATCCTCGACGGTTGCGGCGCAATGGCGGCTCGACGGCAATGAAAAGCTCCGCAATTTTCATATAGACGAGCACCTCAATGCTTCGGCAAGTGCTCAACCGTCACCGGAAGCAATCCGCGAACTTCGCTCCAAACTTCCGCGCGGAGCTTCAATTTACATTGTCGATCTTCGGCAGGAATCTCATGGCTTTGCAAATCAATTGCCGGTGAGTTGGCATGAAGAACATAATCACGCCAATGCCGGAAAAACGCTTGCCGAGATCGAGCGCGACGAGCGAGAACAACTCGGTGCGCTTATCGGCACGGAAACGACCTTCGTTCCGCTCGGCAGATCGGATACGGAAGAATTTTCGCCGAAGACGATCAAAGTCCGCACCGTGCAAACCGAACGCGAAGTCGTTGAAGACGCCGATTTTAGTTACGTCCGAATTCCCGCCGCCGACATGGTTGCTCCCGACGCGAATGTTGTCGAGCAGTTCATCGATTTTGTCAACAAACTGCCGAAAGATGCGTGGTTGCATTTTCATTGTCAGGCGGGGCACGGACGCACGACGACTTTTCTCGTGATGTATGAGATTCTCAAAAATCCGAAGACGCC
>CALGGX010000547.1 GCA_937916025.1 uncultured Selenomonadales bacterium | reverse complement strand
CGGCTGATAGAACATCTCTGTCTTCAACGAAGTCATTCGATCGTCGATCGCGAATGTGTTTTTCTTTTTGCCGTAATCAATCCCGCCGAAGTCGCCCAGACCGTTCTCGAAATACTCTGCTTGGTTCATGATTTTTCCGCGAATCAGCGCGGCTTCGAGCGCATCATTTGCCAATCCGATCCGTTGTAACCAATCGTCGAGAAATTCTTCCGCCGTGCCGTTGAATTCATTTGCGAGCAACACGAATGCCCGCGCCACATTCTCGGGATTGTTTATATCTCCGTCCGGCAACACCGACTGCAACGCCTCTTGCGTCACGCCCAGCGGATTTATCGTATTTGCGTTTATATCCTTCCAAGCGGAGCCGCCACCGAGTATATAGCCCGATGCCGCGTGCAATACCGACGTTTTAAATCGATTGTCTTGCGCGGCTATCGCTCCCAGAAATCTCATCGCGACCGTGTTATACGGCTCGACAACCTTGTCCGGTTTCTTACCGCTTTTCTTCGACTTGTCATCGTCTTCTTCCAAAATTGCGCTGTTATCTTCAGGCACTCCGTATACGTTTTTGTTGTAATCGGTAGTTTTCGAGGAGGCTAATTCCGTTTTTAAATCCTCTATCTCTTTTTCTGTCTTTTCGATGTTATTCTTCAGCCCGTAGCCGAACCAACCTTCGCCTTTGGCTTGTTCTTCAGCATACTTCGCTATATCGTCAAAAAATCGCGCAGGACGATTTGCGGATTTAGGGAGACCGTCAATCATAAAGAAGTCCGAAGCAGAAGACGCCACGTTACGAACCGTCTGCCAGAACATGAGATATGCCTTTTGCAGTGTACTCAGACCCTCAAGCTGTGCCCAAGTCCAACTGCCGAATGCCGCAACTTCCGTCTTGTATGAATCAAGCATTTTACTCGTTGCTCTGATACGTTCTGTGTAATAAGCATCTTGCGAGGTCTTTAATGCCTTTAAAGCTTTTTCTTTTTCCTCTGTTCCTTTCAAGAACGAATTTTTCTCTTTCTCGAAAGCGGCACGCATATTATCGGACGCTTTAATTCGATCGACCGCATCCCTGCCGAGAATCTTTGCCAACTGCTCCTCTTTGTTCTGCGCGTCTTTATTTGCTTCAGACCAAGCCGCTGTCTCTTTCGTCTCTTTTTCCAAAGCCTGTACTGCCTTCTCGTAAGATTTAAAGGCATAATCCATGATCTCCTGTTGTTGTCGACGTTGTACCAACTCTTGAGATGTAACTTCAATCTTTTTGTTCGTCTTGTCGATCTGTTTTTGTGTTGCGTCGGTGAGTTTATCGACTTTTTCCGCCGCCGTATCCTCGGATGCCGCCCAAGACATAAGAAGCGGAATCCCGATCAATAATGCTCCGATTATGAGATTAAGTCCTAAACTTGCAACCGTCGCGGCGGCTCCTGCCGCCAAACTTGCAGCGGCATTCGCCTCTTTGGCGACTGTGTTGGCTTGCGTGACTGCCGTGTCCGCTTCCGTTAATACGGATTTTGCGCGGATTGCGGCGGCGTTTTCTCCTTCGGCGACCGCATTCGCTTGGTTGGCAAGCGTGTTTGCGCGAAGAGCCGCCGTCGCAATTGCCGTAATATCGGCTTCGCGCGCGCGCACGCCCATCACTCTGAACATCTGCGCAAGCGCGGCTGATTGTACTTGAATTTGACGTTGTTGCTCTGCCGTCAATTGACGCTCGCTCATCGTCAATGCCTGCGTCATTGCTATGGAGCGTTGTTTGCTTCGATTTATAAATTCATTCGGAATTCCTTTTATGCCGGTCGTCAATACTCCCATCAAGCCTCCGGCATAGCCCGTTGCCTTCAATTCTGCCTGAAATTGTTTAATTCTGCCGATCAAAACAATAAACGCGGACGCGATCGACGCTATCTTGCCTGCCGCCAGCATCCCCAAAAATGCCGCTCCGCCTGCCTTGACCGATTGCAAGTTTTGTTCAAGTTTCTTGACCGCATCCGAGATTAAATCAATTCCTGCTTTTATGATATCGCCGACTCCGTCGCTCATCAGTGTTTGATAAAATTCCTGAACATTGGCGGACAGTTGTTTTAGTTTGGCGTTGATTGTGTTCATCTGGACTTCCAGTTGTTTATCCGCAAAGCCCGCAGAATTGACCGCTTCCGCCCACATTCTTAAAATCTCTTCTTCATCTTTGAGTATTGCAGAGATTTTCGAGTATTGATACCGACCGCCCGCAATCGCCAACAGCATTTTCTGCGCGTTAATCGTGCCTTCTTTCAACGCGGCGGCGATATCAAGAATTATTGCTTGTGCAGAGCGTGCATGTTTTACACCTTTCTCATCGATAAACGTTGTCGAAATTCCGAACTTTTCAAGCTCCTCTTGACCTTTGCTCGAGTAGATGCCGACAGACAACGCCTTGATTGCGTTTCCTATATCCGAGCCCGATTTTGCCGTGTTCCGCACGCCCGTCTCCAACAGTGCCGTCAAAAATTCGAGCGAAATGCCCGCTTGCTCGGCGGCTTTTCCTGTCGCCTCTATTCCGCGTACCAAATCCTGCGCGCTGATCTGACCGTAATGCGCCACTTTTGAAATGATATCAACCGCACGCCCCGCAAACAACGTTGCTTCTCCTGCCGTTTTCGCGCGAAGTCCGTACGCGGCAAGTACCGCTTCCAAGCCTTTTACCGACTCTGCCATTGCAAAATTATCTACCGTCGCCAGCATTGCCGATTGACGCACGAGCTCATTCGTCGTTGCCATCGCCTCTGCTTGATTGATGTAGTTTACGGTACTGTCGGTAACGGCATCGACACTTAAACCCTGCTCGGAGAGCATCTCATTCGTTTCTTCCAATTTGTTCAGAAATGCGTCGAAGTCTCTCGTTACGTTGGCGTTCGGATCAAGCTTGTTGATATCCTTCATCCGATTGTAAAACTGAGTGATTATCTCGCCCATCTTGGCGTCGCTAAACGGCTTCTTGCTGTTTTGAAGTTGATCTTCCAATCGTAACTGTGCCTTTTTTGCGGAACGCATCAGACTTTCGGCTTGCGCAAGATTCCGTTTTGCTTCCTCCGCCGCCTTATCCTGCGCTATTTCTTTTTTGACGGCATTATTGATTTTATTCAGATCACTCAAAAACGATGCTGTGAATTTTGATATATCAGTGCCCGCCAGACGATCTATTTGATTGACGAGATTTTGAATTAAGTTGCCTGTTTTTATTAATTCGTCGTTATCGAACGGCTTTTTGTTCTTGAAACGCGTATTGATTTTGTTTTCCGCCGCGTCAAGGTTTTGCATCAGTTCATCAATTTCGCGGAGTCGCGCCGCTTTTTTCACGGCATCTTTCTCTTCCCGCGCGGCAATTTGCTGTTTTATTCGATCCTCTTCTCGTTTGATTCTCAACAATGCGGCTTCGGTTGCAAGTTGTTCTGCTTTTTCTCTCGCAACAGCTCTGTTTTCTATATTCTGTTCTGTCTGTTGCTTTTTGCGAGCACGATCCCATTCTTTTGTAAATGGAATTTGTGCATCGAGATTTGCCATCTCTCGATTCCGTCTCGCCACATATTCCGCCAACTCCCGATATTGCTCTTCGTATTGTCGCTTAAAATCGGTACGTCCGGACACCTGTCTCACTATTTCCGCTTGCTCGATCGCTTCGCGAAGATGAGTAAGACCTTTTTCCGCTTGTCCCGTACTCCGATATATATTCGCCAGCTCCGCGTTAAGCCGTGCCAATTCGCGTATTTTCTGCTCCTGCTTTACGCTGATATGCGGAATATTGAAAAACGATGCGTATTGTTCATATTCTTTTTTTTAATATCTCGATCTGCTTGCGATACGTCTGTATTCTCCTGCTCGCATCATTAACCGTCTTTGTCGACATCTCCGAGATACGATTTTGCGCCGTTCTTACGTTATTGCTCATCTGCCGAAAGCCCTGAGACAATTGTCCAAAGTTCAAGCGTGCAATTTTATTTAATGATTCGCTCAACGCCTCGCAATTGCGGAGCACATCCGCCGCTTCAAATACCAGTTGCGTCCGCAATTCCTGTGACGCCATTCGATCACCCCGTTAAAACTCCAACTTTCCTGTCTGCAACATCGATACAAATTCTTCCGCATCGCCATACTCGACTTCCGTCGTTTCACCCTTTAATGCACGTTTCTCGCGCTCCGAGTACTTGATCATTCCGTCCATCAAGTCCTCCAGCTCGACGTATGACATTTCACCTATATCTCGCACCGTCAACGACGTATTTCTGACTATCGACGCTATTAATTCATTCCAGTCTGCGCCTTTTGTTTTTCCGCTTTTTTTTTGTAACCCGACAGCCCGTAGAATACGTCCAGTATCTCATCTATCATTTCGACATCGACAAATTCCTCGATCTCCTCGGCTGTGTAATGCTCGCCAAACGCCAGTATCAGTATTTCCATCATCGCATTGTACGGCGTATCATCGAAGAAGTCGTCTTTGACAAAATTGCCTTTTGTCGTATCTAGCCTTTTGATTTTTTCATCATCAACCGCCATGATATTCGCGATCGCCGTCGACGCACTGAATTTTGTCGTGAAATGACGTATCTTTTCTCTGTGCTTTATTTTCGCAGGAAATATTTGCCGCTCTTTGCCGTCCGTGCATTTTATGAAATGTGTCATCTTCTGCCTTCCTTTTTTTAACCGAAGCCTTCCAATGCAAAACTGTCGTCTGCATCTTCCATCGGCTCCACGCCACGCTTTGCCTTTTCTATTCGCTCTTGCGCTATATCGTAATATTTCTTTTCCGTCTCGAAGCCGATGAAGTTCCGATTTGTATTAATGCACGCT
>CALGGX010000546.1 GCA_937916025.1 uncultured Selenomonadales bacterium | reverse complement strand
GCCGTGAAGTTGTATTCGTTGTAGAGAATTTCGATGTGGAGCGGGAGCGTGTTCGTCTTGCCGCGAATGTGCCCGCTCACGACCGACACCGCGCCGAATTCTCCCAATGCCCGCGCGGAGCAAAGAATGATGCCGTAACTCAACGCCCATTTGATGTTCGGCAGCGTCACTCGGCGAAAGATCGTCCAACCGCTCGCGCCCATCGTCGCCGCCGCCTCTTCTTCTTCGCGCCCCTGATTTTCCATTACCGGCACCAATTCGCGCGTGATGAACGGAAAAGTTACGAAGACCGTCGCCAAAATGATCGCCGGAACCGCGAAGACGATTGCAATGTCATATTCCTGCAATATCGGATACAGCGGACTCATTCTGCCGAAGAGCATGATGAAAAACAATCCGGCGATGACGGGGCTGATTGCAAACGGCAGATCGATCAGCGAGCCGAGAAACGTCTTGCCTCGAAAATCGAATTTCGTCAAAAGCCATGCCGATGCCACGCCGAAGATTGTATTGAGCACGACGGCGAGAAGGGTAGCCTCGAGCGTCAAATACAACGCCTTCAATGCAAACGGATCGGTCAGTGCTCGGAGATAAACGTCGAAGCCCTTCGCGAGAGCTTCGCGCGCCACGAGCAACAACGGCAAGATTAACATTACAAACAGGAATGCGCCCGCAAGGAATATCAGCACATTTTTCAGAAGGATCGACTCACGCATTGGCGGCACCTCCCACACGACGCAACAATCTCGATTGATAGGCATGAATTCCGAGCAGAATTGCGAGCGACAGCACCATCATGACGATGGCGATTGCCGCCGCCGATTGATAATCAAACTGCTCGAGTTTGGTCATGATCATCAACGGCGCGATCTCGGTTTCGTAAGGCATGTTGCCTGCGATGAAGACGACGGAGCCGTATTCGCCGATGCCGCGCGCGAACGCCAATGCAAATCCCGTCAAGAGCGGCGGCACCAGTTCCGGAAAAATGACTTTGCCGAAGATTGTCATGTTGCTCGCGCCGAATACATTTGCCGCTTCTTCCAATTGCGGATCGAGTTCCTTCAAAACCGGCTGAACGCTCCGCGCGACGAACGGAATGCCGACAAAGATCAGTGCGATCGTGATGCCGAGCGGTGAAAATGCCGATTGAATTCCGATCGAGTACAGGAAGCTGCCGAGGAAGCCGTTTTCGGCGTAGAGTGTCGTGAGCGCAATGCCCGCGACCGCCGTCGGAAGCGCAAACGGCAAGTCGATTAATCCGTCCATGAGCTTGCGCCCTTTGAAGTCGTAACGAACCAACACCCACGCGAGGATCAATCCGAAGACGACGTTGACAATCGCCGCCGCCAAGGCGCAAAAGAAACTTACGCCGTAAGCATGGACGTTTCGATAATCGGTCACCGCCGCGATGAATTTTTCGAGCCCCATGCCGCTCGCGAACAAAACGAATGCCGCCAACGGGATGAACAGGAACAAGCTTACGAACGTCAGCGTAATGCCGAGCGTCAATCGATAGCCCGGGATGACGTTTTTCGATTTCATTTCAATCAACTCCGGTCGTCATCTTTGATAAATCTGATCGAAAGTGCCGCCGTCGGCAAAATGTTCGTCATGCGCCTTCACCCAACCGCCGAATTTGTCGTCGATCGTGAAGAGTTTCAGCGGCTTGAATGTGTCGGCGTAATTGGCGAGGATTTTTTCGTTGCGCGGACGATAGAAATTCTGCGCGGCGATCTCCTGCCCGTCGTCGGAGAAGAGATAATTGATGTACTCCTCGGCAAT
>CALGGX010000545.1 GCA_937916025.1 uncultured Selenomonadales bacterium | reverse complement strand
CGCCAAGGGCGGTAAGATCGGTCTGTTCGGCGGCGCCGGCGTCGGCAAGACGGTCATCATCATGGAGCTGATCAACAACATCGCCAAGCAGCACGGCGGCATCTCGGTCTTCACCGGCGTCGGCGAGCGTACCCGCGAGGGCAACGACCTTTGGACGGAAATGACGGAGTCGGGCGTTATCGACAAAACCGCACTCGTGTACGGTCAGATGAACGAGCCGCCGGGAGCTCGTATGCGCGTGGGCTTGACGGGCTTGACAATGGCGGAATATTTCCGTGATGCCGAAGGACGCGACGTGTTGTTGTTCATCGACAACATCTTCCGTTTCATTCAGGCAGGCTCGGAAGTGTCGGCATTGCTCGGGCGCATGCCGTCCGCCGTCGGTTATCAGCCTACATTGACGACGGACGTCGGCGCATTGCAAGAAAGAATTACATCGACGAAGAAGGGCTCGATCACCTCGGTGCAGGCGGTTTACGTCCCGGCGGACGACTTGACTGATCCGGCTCCGGCGGCAACTTTTACACATCTCGACGCAACGACGGTTTTGAGTCGACAGATCGCCGAGCTCGGCATTTACCCGGCAGTCGATCCGCTCGATTCCACGTCGCGTATTCTCGATCCGCATGTCATCGGCGAGGAGCATTATCAAGTGGCTCGCGGCGTGCAGGCGGTGCTTCAGAAATACAAAGAGTTGCAGGACATCATTGCGATTCTCGGTATGGAAGAACTGTCGGACGATGACAAATTGACGGTCAGCCGCGCGCGCAAGATTCAGCGTTTCCTGTCGCAACCGTTCGCGGTGGCGGAAGTGTTCACGGGCTCGCCCGGCAAGTACGTGCCGCTCAAAGAGACGATTCGCGGCTTCAAGGAAATCCTCGACGGCAAGTATGACGATCTGCCTGAAGCATCGTTCTACATGGTCGGCAACATCGACGAGGCGGTTGAGAAGTCGAAGAAACTCAAGTGAGTTGAAGGGAGCGATATAAATGGCGACCATTCGACTCGAAGTAGTCTCGCCGGATCGACAGGTATGCGATCGGGAGATCGGAATGCTGATCGTTCGGTCGACGGGCGGCGAACTCGGAATATTGCCGCGACACGCGCCGTTATTGACGGGATTGGTGCCGCATGTAATGCGCATCAAATCCGGACTCGGCGCGGGCGATGAAGAATTGATGGCAATCGGCGGCGGCTTTATGGAAGTGACGCCGGAAAAGATCACGATTCTCGCGGCGGCGGCGGAAGAGCCGAAAGACATCGACGTGGCTCGGGCGCAAGCGGCGTATCAGCGCGCGAAACAGCGCATCGACGAATACAAATCGGCTCCGAAAGACTCGGCGAGCATCGACATCGATCGGGCGCAACTGGCGTTGGCAAGAGCAATGGCTCGGCTCGCGGCAACAAAAAATCCGATTAACTGAACAAATTGTTTTCAAAAAAATTTTCCGTCGGCAATTTTCTTTACGAGTGCCGACGGAAATCTTTATCTTTTTTTTGAAGAAAGAAGGCGATAAAGTTATGGCAAATGTTGAAACTCCGTTTTACAACGAGGCGTTTTATCGCGCTCAAAAGGATGGTTCATACCGAGCTGCCGAAGTGATCGTGCCGATTGTTTTGCAATATATTCAGCCGCGTGTCGTCATCGATGTCGGATGCGGAGTAGCTCCGTGGCTTGCGGTTTGGCAAAAGTTCGGCGCACAGGTCTTGGGCGTTGACGGTGATTATGTTGATCGAAAAATGCTTTACATCAACGAGTCAAATTTTCAAGCAATGGATTTAGAACAAAGAATTATAAATCATGGTCAAAAATTCGATCTCGCAATGACTCTCGAAGTGGCAGAACATCTGACACCGGCACGCGCCGACACTTTCGTCGAAGACCTTACAAAACTCAGCGATGTGATATTGTTTTCGGCGGCGATATCTTTTCAGGGCGGCGTAAATCATATCAACGAACAGATGCAGTCGTATTGGGCGGAGAAATTTTCTCGACACGGATTTGTTTGCATTGATTGCATTCGTCCCAAGATTTGGAATAACGATCTCGTTGCAGTTTGGTATCGGCAAAATATTCTGCTCTACGTCAACGCCGACTCATTGCAGAATTATCCGGAATTGAAAATTTTTTATCTCGAACACATATCCCCTCCCTCCGACAAATTCAACAAAATGATATTTTTGAAAAAAACAAGCCGTCGGCAGAAATGTCGGCGGCTTTTTGATTATCGAAAGTGAGTTGAGCGAGGCGATCAAATTACTTTGCGATGGCTTTGAATGCGGCGGCTTGAGCAGTCATGCCGCGCTCGGAAGCAAGACGCTCAATCGACGATGCGCCGAAGAATCCGTCGATTTCCGGCACGTTTTTGATTACGTACGCGGCGTCCTCGGGATCGGCAATCGGACCGCCGTGACAAATCACCATGATATCCGGACGCTCCGCGCGGACGGCTTTGATAATCTCTTTAATCTTGACGCAACAATCGTCGAGAGTAACGGCGGTCTCCGCGCCGATCGATCCCTTCGTCGTCAAGCCCATATGCGCGACAATCACGTCCGCGCCCGCGCGAGTCATTGCAACCGCCTGCTCCGGATCAAACACGTAAGGACACGTCAACAGATCGAGTTCATGCGCCGTGCGAATCATGTCGACTTCGAGTCCGTAGCCCATGCCGGTTTCTTCGAGATTGGCGCGGAATTTGCCGTCAATCAATCCGACCGTCGGGAAGTTCTGTACGCCGTTGAAGCCTTGATCTTTCAATTGTTTCAAGAAAATCTCCATGACGCGGAAGGGATCGGTGCCGCACACGCCTGCCAACACCGGCGTCTTTTTAACGATCGGCAAAACCTCGGCTCCCATTTCGACGACTATCTTGTTTGCATCGCCGTATGCGAGCAAGCCCGACAGCGAGCCGCGTCCCGCCATGCGGAAGCGTCCGGAGTTGTAGATGATGAGCATGTCGACGCCCGCCTTCTCGCTGCACTTGGCGGTAATGCCGGTGCCCGCGCCGACGCCGACGAGGATTTTGCCTGCCGCAACTTGCGCGCGGAAGTCGTCCATGATTTGTGCTCTGGTTTTCTTCAACATTGTGATCAGCCTCCGATTTATTTCTTTTCGATGAGTTCGATCAGTTTGCGCGCCGCCGTTTCGGCGAATGCCCGATCGTTGATGTTGTTGTCGAGCTCGATTATCTCGACGTTCGGATTGTCGATGCCGCTCTCGATCGTCTCGAAGAGAGTTTTGCGCTCCTCGACGCCGTTGAACGGTTGCCCTTCCGCATCGATCATCGATACGCCGCGTTTCGGAAGTAAAACCGCCATCGGCACTTGCGCCTCGTTCCATTTCGAGGCGAGTTTCGCTCCGATTTGTTTGTTCTCGTCGACGGTCGTGCGCATCAATGTAACTGTCGGGTTGTGTTTGTAGAGATTCCGCGCGGAGAATTGCTTCGGCACGGTTTCGATCGGTCCGAAATTGACCATATCGCATGCGCCGACAGAAACGACTTGCGGAATTTTTTTATTGACAGCCGCCTCGCAACGCGCTTCTCCCGCCGCGAGAACGCCGCCCACGACTTGATCAGCCCACTCGGTCGTGGTGAGATCGAGCACGCCGACGAAGAAGCCTTCATTGATCAGCGCGTCCATCGTCCGCCCGCCCGTGCCGGTCGCATGAAATACCAGCACTTCATAGCCGTTGCGCTCGAGATAATCCTTAGCCGCATCGACGCACGGAGTCGTCACACCGAACATCGACGCCGCGATCAACGGCTTGCTCTCAGCAGTATCTGCCTTCAATCGAGCGCGCCCCTCAACCATGCCCGCGATTGCCAAAACCGCATTGCTGAAGATCAACTTCGAGACTTTGTTGAGCCCCGCGACGTCGACGATCGAAGGCATCATCACGATATCGCTCGTACCGACGTATTGCGAGACGTTGCCCGACGCCATTGTCGAGACCATGACTTTCGGCACGCCGATCGGGAGTGCGCGCATGGCGGGAGTTACCAGCGACGTTCCGCCCGAGCCGCCGAATGAGATGATGCCGTCGAATTTGCCTTGCCGATAGAATTCCGGCACGAGTTTTTCCATGCCTTTCGACAGAGTTTCGGTTGCGAGCGCGCGATCTTTGCGAGCGACGATCGCTTTGATGTCCTGCCCGACCGCCGCCGCAATTTCTTCATTGCTCACGTCGACCTCGAATGTCGGTTCAAACACTCCGGTATGGATCATGAACGGCTTGATGCCGAGCTCCTCGACCAGTCGTTTGACGTATGCGAACTCGCGCCCCTTCGTGTCGAATGTTCCGGCGATTGCGATTGTTTTCAATGTGCTCACCTTCTTTCGATTTGTTGGTTGAATTATATCAGTCGAGGCGATTGTCGACAATGTGTTTAAGCAACATCGATGCGATTGTCAAGGCAAAAAAAATTGTGTTCGGCTCCGCGAGGAGCGTTTGAACACAACTCATTTCTTCGATTGAAATTCTTTCGGCGAGAGTCCGACGTGCTTCTTGAAAATTTTCGAGAACTGTGCGTAATCGTCATAGCCGACCATCGACGCTGCCTCGCGGCAACTGTGTTTGTTCCGGCGCAACAATTCCTTCGCCCGCTCCAATCGGTAACGCAACAGATAATCGCTGAAATTGATGCCGACTTCGCGCTTGAACAACGTGCTCAAGTATGACTGCGAGAGGCGCACGAGCTTTGCCAACTCGCGCAATTCGATCGGCTCGGCGTAATGATCGTTGATGAATTGCTTGATGAACTCGATCGCATCAAAATCTTCCGCATCGATGTCCGCCTCGCCGTTCTTGAATTTTGTGACGGCATCGAGAATCGATTTTTCCATCGGAATGCGATCGAAAGTCGAGCCGCCGATATATCCTTGGCAATCGGCAACTCGATACAGGTAATTCATATCGATCGGACTGTTGACGGCACCGGCATAAATCATGCGAAACACGTTCGGACGTCGCGCGCGACAAACTCGGAAGATTTTTTCGACCAACCGCCGCGCCTCGTCGAGTGTGATGTAAGTTTTCGCGCCGAGAAAGCCGCCCTTCGTCAAGCCGAGATGAACGCAAATCTCATCGGCTCCGGCGTCGAGCATTTGATTAGCCTCGTCGACATCGGTGACGAATGCCATCGCAAACAACTCGAAATGCCGCGCCATTTTTATTGCCGCAATCTCGCGATCAAACGTATTGCCTTCCGCCTCGATTGCCGCTCGAAAATTGCCGTCGATCAGACTGACTGTCGGGAAATTGACGATGCCCGAGAAGCCGTTGCGTTTGATATCATTGATGTAATCGTAAAGATTGATGAACGGATCGCCCGCCATCAAACCAAATAGTAACGGCACGTCTCGGACGATCGGAAAAATTTCGCGGCATCCGAGCGTCATAACCTGTTCGTTATTGTTGCCGTAGCAGAAATAACTGCCGAGCGAGCTGCGCCCCATTATGCGATATCGTCCGGCACTCAATGCGAGCAACAGATCGGCACCGCCGAGTTCGGCGAATTTTGCCGTCAAGCCCGATCCCACTGCCGCGCCGAGGATGTGTCCCTTGCTCTTGAGTTTCGCGCGGAGACGCGAATTAATCTGTTCTCTTTCCATATCAAGTTTTGATCCTATCCTTGAGCTTCTCGAATTTCTTCGCGCCGATTCCCGAGACATTCTGCAAGTCTTCGATCGATTGAAATGCGCCGTTGATCTCGCGATAATCGACAATCTTCTGCGCGGTCGATTTGCCGATGCCCGGTAATGTGTCGAGCTCCTCGATATCCGCCGTGTTGATGTTCACCATGCCGTCCGACGATGTGCCGTCACTCGATTTTTCCGAACTCGGCGCAATCGACCTTTCAATGCGCTTTTCCGGCACGCGAAGATGTTGCCCATCAACAATCGACTCCGCCATGTTGAAGTTGTCGACGTCCGCCGTCGGAAGCAAACCGCCGCAAGCATTCACCGCATCCGAAGCATGCAAATCCGCGCCCGTCAATTCTGCCATGCCCGGATTGTTCACCGCGCCCGTCACGTACACGTAGATTTTTGCAGACGACTTTTCCTCGCGCGGCTCGATATTCACTGCCTTCGTCGGTGCCGAATCATCGAGCTTCACGACTTCGCCGCGATCTTGCAAGCCGTACATCGTACCTACAATCGCTCCGAGCGCAATCACCAACACGACCAGCATCTGCTTTCCAAACATCGGCATGGATAAATCGCTCCCGTATTTTTTTATTGCAAATCAAACCTTCTAATTACGCATTACGCATTACGCATTACGCATTGCTTTTCACACCGCGTAGAAATTGACAACCTTCGCGTCGAAGATCACATCAAACGCCTTTACTTCGTTCAGAACTTCGATCGGAATGTCGTTGTCGATCGTCAACACCATCAAACTCGTGCCTTCGATCTCCGTCTTGCCGACCTGCATGCCCGAGATATTGATGCCGCGCGCGCCCATCAGCGTGCCGATCTTGCCGATGACGCCCGGGCGATTGATGTGCGGGCAGATCAGAAGCCGCGCGTGCGGATCGACATCGACGCGGAAGTTGTTAATCTCGACAATCCGCCCTTCATTGCCGAACAGCGTGCCTTTGACCGTGCACGTTTTGCCTTTCGAGTGCGCCGTCACCGTGATCAGATTTGAAAAATCCGTACTCTCCTTGCGCTTGACTTCGACAATTTTGATGCCGCGCTCTTTGGCAAACATCGGCGCGTTGACGTAGTTGACTTCCTTCTCGAGCACGGGATTCAGCAAGCCCTTGACAATTGCCGTCGTCAAAAGTCCGGTGTTGACTTCGGTGATCTCGCCGCTGTAAGTCACTTCGATCTTATTGATTGCGCCGTCGGCGAGCGAGCAGATCGTGCCGCCGAGCCGTTCCGCGAGATTAAGGTACGGCGAGATGACGCGCATGACTTGCGGCGATACCGGTGCCATGTTGACGGCTGTCGAAACCGGCTCGCCATGCAGTGCCGCGCGAATGCCTTCCGCCACGTCGAGCGAAACTCCGATCTGCGCTTCGACGGTCGATGCGCCGAGATGCGGCGTCAACACGACGTTTTTCAGTCCGAGCAGCGGATGATCCTTCGCAATCGGTTCGCCTTCAAACACGCCGATTGCCGCGCCCGCCACGATGCCTTCTTTGATCGCCGTCGCGAGATCAACTTCATTGATGATGCCGCCGCGCGCGCAATTGATCAGCCGCACGCCGTTTTTCATGCGCTTCATCTGCTCGAGTGCGATCATGTTTTTCGTGTCGGGCGTCAATGGCATGTGCACGGTGATGAAATCCGAAGTCTCGATCAGCTCGTCGAAAGTGCCGACTTTGACGCCGAGCTCGTCCGCGCGCTCCTCGCTCAAGTACGGATCATAGCCGATCACTTTCATTCCGAACGCCAGCGCGCGCTTTGCAACTCCCGCGCCGATCCTGCCCATTCCGACCACGCCGAGCGTCTTGCCTTTCAACTCAACGCCGACGTATTGTTTGCGATTCCATTCGCCGCGATGCGTCGTCTCGTTTGCAAGCGGAATGTTTCGCGCCATCGACAGCATCATTGCCAGCGTGTGTTCGGTCGCCGCAATCGTGTTGCCGCCCGGCGAATTGATCACGATGATCCCGCGCGCGGTTGCCGCATTCAGATCGATGTTGTCGACGCCGACTCCCGCGCGTCCGATGATCTTTAAATTCGTCGCGCGCTCGATCACGTCGGAAGTGATCTTCGATGCCGAACGCACCATCAATGCGTCGTAGCTCGGAATGATCTCGAGCAATTCTTCATGGCTGATCTTGTCTCGAACATCGACTTCAAACTCCGCGCGGAGCATCTCGATCCCTTTCGCCGAAATGCCGTCGACGGCCAAAATTTTTTTCATGAAATGCCCTCCCAAATTCGGTAGTTCAAACACCGCGATATTATATCACAGTCGAGCAGATAATGCATGAAGCTCGAGCCGAGCTCGGAGTTGCTTCACGTTTCCGGATTTGTTTGATCACCGGCGTCAATCGTTTCGCCGAGCTCCTCGCGCAAATCCGCCTCCGCCGTCGGATCGAGCTCAAATAAAAGCCGACGACACGTCGTGTTCAGCAATGGAATTTTATTGCGCATGACGTTCCAAATTCTGTTTTTGCGCACCGACTTGTAAGCGTGCACAATACTGTTGCGAAGACTGACAATTTCACGCCAGTCGACTTCCGAATGTTCCGCTCGAAATTCTTTCGACAGTTTGTTGACAAACTTTCCGATTTGCCCGATGTAAAATGCACACGCATCACAGTCGCGTTCGTGATCATTATCGATAAACTTATCGTAACGACCTTCAAAAGCAATGACCGCCTTGGCGATGCGTTCACAGTACATTACAATCTCATACAGGCGCGCCGTATCGCCGACTTTATTTCTCATAAATTAATACCTCATCTTTTTTCATGAATCGCAAAAATCGCTTACTGAGACCTTCACGCTCGACAAGATCGAACGGCATTTGCAGACTGTCTTCAAGCGCGCATGAGATGCCGCCCAATCCCCATTCATCATCAAATTCGCCGCCCTCTATGCAAAGATCGACATCCGACTTCTCGTCCGCTTCCCCACGCGCATACGAACCGAACAGCCACATCCGATCAATCTTGTACTTCTCGCATATCGGCGTCACACGCGCCTTAATCTCTTCTATCGTCAGCATCATTGTCACCTCCCAAATTCAATTCGGCGTCAAACGTTTCGCCGAGCTCCTCGCGCAAATCCGCCTCCGCCGTCGGATCGAGCTCAAACAAAATTCGACGACATTCCATATTAACCGCCGCAATTTTCTCCATCATGATCGACCACAGCGTTTCCGGTTTTACTCTGTCATAACCATGCGCCATTCGATTGCGTATATCGACAATCTTGCGCCATGGAATATCCGAATGCTCTTTTTTAAACTCGAGCGGCAGTTTGTTGACAAGCTCTCCGATTTGCAGAATATAAAATGCGCTCACATCACGCAACATGCGATTATCCTTTTCGATAAACTTGTTGTAATCATTTTCGACTTTTTGAATTACTTGAGTAATCCGTTCGCAATAAATAACGATACGATACATTACATTGATAATCAGCTTACTTCCTCTCATAAATCAATACCTCATCTTCTTTCATGAATCGCAAGAATCGCTTGCTGAGACCTTCGCGTTCAACCAAATCGAACGGCATCTTCAATACTTCTTCAACCGACCTCTCAAAGTCGCTGATGCCCCACTCGTAATGCAACTCGCCGCCCTCGAAGCAAAGATCGACGTCCGACTTCTCGTCCGCATCCCCGCGCGCATACGAACCGAACAGCC
>CALGGX010000544.1 GCA_937916025.1 uncultured Selenomonadales bacterium | reverse complement strand
GAGCCGATCGGACGATTCGGATCCTTAATACCCGCGCGCGCGCGAAGGATCGCCTCGCTCACTGCCGTAACCGCTTCATCCTGCCCGACGACGCGCTCATGCAATGTGTCTTCGAGATGCAACAGTTTCTCGCGCTCGCCCGTCAACATTTTCGACAGCGGAATCCCCGTCCAGCGACTGACGACTTTTGCAATGTCTTCTTCGCCGACTTCTTCCTTCAGCAATTTCTCGCCTTGCGATTGCGCCGCGATCTCCGCCTCGACATTCTTCAGCGTATTCTGCAGTTCCGGCAATTTGCCGTATTTCAATTCCGACAGCCGACTCAAATCGTAAGCGCGTTCTGCCGCTTCCATTTGCACATTGACGTCGTCGATTTCTTTTTTTATTGCGCGGACTCGGAGGATCGATTGCTTTTCGGACTCCCACTTCGCGCGGAGCTCGTTCTCTTTCGCGATCAATTGATCCTTTTCCTCGACGATGCGCTGAAGTTTTTCTTGCGAAGCCGAATCCGTTTCTTTCTTCAATGCCTGCTCCTCGATCACGAGTTGCATGACTTTGCGTCTGATCTCGTCAATCGGAGCCGGCAACGACTCGATTTCCGTCCGAAGTTTCGCCGCCGCCTCGTCGACAAGATCGATCGCCTTATCCGGCAAAAACCGATCCGAGATATATCGATCCGAAAGCGTAGCCGCACTTACCAACGCCGCATCCCGAATCCGCACGCCGTGATGCACTTCATAGCGTTCTTTCAAGCCGCGCAGGATCGTGATCGTATCTTCGACCGACGGCTCGCCGACCATAACCGGCTGGAATCGACGCTCCAATGCCGCGTCTTTTTCGATGTATTTCCGATATTCGTTCAGCGTCGTCGCGCCGATGCAGCGCAATTCGCCGCGCGCGAGCATGGGCTTCAAAATATTGCCGGCGTCCATTGCGCCTTCCGCCGCGCCCGCTCCGACGACCGTGTGTACTTCGTCGATGAAGAGAAGAATTTGCCCTTCGGATTTTGCAATCTCGCCGAGCACCGCCTTCAGCCGTTCTTCAAACTCGCCGCGGAATTTCGCGCCCGCCACCAGACTGCCCATGTCCAGCGAATAAAGCGTCTTGTGTTTCAACGACTCCGGAACGTCGCCGTCGATGATCCGTCGCGCGAGTCCTTCGACAATCGCCGTCTTGCCGACGCCCGGTTCACCGATCAGCACCGGATTGTTTTTCGTCCGACGCGAGAGGATCTCGATCGTCCGACGAATTTCTTCATCGCGCCCGATCACCGGATCGAGTTTGCCGCTCCGCGCGGCGAGCGTCAAATCGCGTCCGTATTTCCCGAGTGCTTTGTAATTCTCTTCAGGATTCTCGCTCGTAACATTTTGCTTGCGATTTTTTTGAATGGACTCGCGAATGCGATCTTTCGACAGTTTGAATTCCTTGCAAAGTGCTTGAACGACTTCGTTGCCGTCCGTGACGAGTGCCAGCAACAAATGCTCCGTGCTGATGTAATCGTCTTTCATCGACTCGGCATAATTTTGAGCAACTCCGACGACGCGCGCCAAGTCTACTCCCATCGTCAAGCGATCCTGCCCCTTGACAGAAGGAATTTTGTTGAGTTCTTTCTCCAGACTGACTTTGAAGAGCGGAAGATCCGTTTTGCATTCTTCAAAAATCGTCGCGAGAAGTCCTTCCGGTTCTTTCGTCAATGCAAACATCAAGTGCAATGAATTGAACTCCTGATGATATTTCAGAGCTGCCGTTTGTTGAGCGCGTTGCATTGCTTCAAGTGCTTTTGCCGTATATTTTTCGCCTGCCATGGTTATCATCTCCAAAAAAATTTTTTGCCGTCAACGAACAATCTCGTCGACGCGAGCATGATGTTAGCACTCAAAAGTCAAAATGTCAATAAGAATTTTTAAATTGACATTGCAACATCGAGCGCATAAAATTTTTTTCGAGATCAAATTTCCGATGAAAGGACTGATCAATTCAATGGCTGATTTCAAATTCGATCTTCAACTCTTCGCGTGGTCGCAAGTGTCGGAAGGCAGTTGGCTTTACACGAGCGGCTCGTCAAGCTTTTATCTCTACGGCGACTTCGATGAAGAAGAAGACGATGACGGAAATATTTCGCCGCAAAGCGTCACGGTGAGCGGCTCGAACGCAACGATCGAACCGGACTGGACGACTTCGATCAACATCGTCAGCGGCAATTTTCATTTCGTCGACGAATACGAATCCTTCGACGCGAGTCTCACTGCCGGCGATCAGGCGGCGAATGAAGACGGCATGTGGACGATCTCCGGTGCCGGATATGTCTATCACTCTTACAATTATTTTGACTCGGATATTTCCGTTTCCGAGCTCGACGAAGCTCCGCGCGGAAGGATGACGACGTCCGTCGCGAGCGGCTCGGACGGTTTCAATCACATCACCGTCAACGTCAACGGCGCGGTGACGAGCGATTACACCGAATTCAGCGTTTACTCGATCCCATGCAAAGTCATTTCGTCGTCGGGAAGCAATTATTCAATCATCCCGAACATTTTGCGCATCAGTTTGAACTCGAGCGGGATCACTTTTTACGCGAACGATTCCGATGAAACGGAGATCACGTATCGGACGCTCGCCGATTTTTTTGCAACTTACAATTCAACTTCGCGCGTCATAAATCTGATCGAAGGCGCGGGATATTTCAGCGATACCACCGCGCTCGAGATCGAAGTCGAGGGCGTATCGGCAGGGCTGAAAGTTGTCGAGAACAATTTCGTCGCGTACGTCGCCAACAATACTACGCTTTCAATCAACACGGATGAGTCTTTCAATTACAGCATTGATGAGAGTTCATGGATTTGGGATCCCGCGACCCGGACGTTGTATTTCGACGGCAATTTGACAATGACCGGAATTTCCGGAGTCTCGGCGAATACCAATATCACCGTCACGGAAACGCAAATCAGAATTACCGGCGCGGTTTTAAACAACGCCGCCATTGACGACACTTATATTACCGGCACCGACAACAATCCAAATAACGGCTATATCATCAACATCATCGACGGCATCGAATACGAATTTGTTGAAGATCAAAGTACGAGCTCGCCGACGATCTCGAGCGTCATTGTCGATTCTCTCGGCGCGTTTACTTTCATCGACGTTGACGGAAACGTCGTCGATTACTCCGCCGCCTCGGTAAATTTCACGACGCTTCGGAGCGGCTTGATCCTCGGCGCGGACTCGCCGCTCAACATTACGATTTCTTCAGCCGTCGACGGACTTACGATCTTCGACGTCGCGCAGACCAATGCAAATATCGTGGCGAAACTCAACACCGGCGATGTTTTTGCCGACGATCACATTGCAACCGATGCGAATGAAATAAACGCATGGGCGGTTTTCGATAACGGCGACATCGGGCTCGGCGCGAATGAAGTGACGATCTCCGGCATCGAAATTCAATCGACGACGACGATGTTCAAAACCGGCGATCAAATTCTGATCAATAACGCGACTTTAAACAATGCGTCGCTCAACGGCGCGGAGATCCTCGGCACCGATGACGATCCTTCCGACGGATATCAAATCACTTTGAGCGGAGGTACGGCGTCGTTCGTCGGCGGAGAAGAAGCAAGCGGCGAGCTCGCATCGATTTCTTACAACGGCGCGTTTTCATTTTACGACACGGACGGCGGCGCGCTTGCTTATTCTGCCGTGACGGATTTGATCTCGACGGGCGAAGGCGGTTTGATAACGATATGGTCGGGCAATGATTTGACGATCTCTTCCGCCGTCGACAATCTGTATGTTTTCAACAGTCAACCGGCGATCATGGCGCGCATCAATGCCGGCGATCTTTATGTCGGAAGTTCG
>CALGGX010000543.1 GCA_937916025.1 uncultured Selenomonadales bacterium | reverse complement strand
CGGAAACTTCATGGGTTGTCAAACCGCATCCGAACCTGTTTTATTCGGCAGTAAACACGGGAACCTTTCCTTCGCACGAAGCATTCAAAGAATATCTCGATGCTTGGGATGCTTTGCCGAATGCAAAAGTTGTTGTCGGCGGTTACTATCAAGACGTGTTCAAGTCTTCGGACGGCATGATCCTTGACAGTTGCTCTTTCGTTGCCGAATATCAGTATACGCATAAGCCGATGCTGTTTTTGACGCGAAAAACGACGAAACACAATCCGCTCGGCAAAAAAATTCTCGCCGCCAATTATCATGTCGACGGCGCGGATTTCGACGGCATTTCAAATTTCATTGAAGAGGTCTTGCTCCGAAAGCACGACACTCAAATCGAGGCGCGTGCGAAAGTCTTTGACGAAGAATTGAATTATTGCAAAGAAAACGGCATGCTTTCTTCCGAAATGATCTTCCACACAATTGCGAGTGCAGTTTCAAAATGAAAACAAGGAGTTGATCTCAATGACCGAACTTGAAAAATTGGACGCGGGATTGCCGTTTGACATAACCGATCCCGGCGTCGATGCGCGCAAACTCCGCGCCGTGCAACGCTGTCAGAAACTCAATTCGACCGACGTCACCGATCATGAAAACGTGCAAGCCGCAATCCGAGAACTGTTCGGAAGCGTCGGCGAGAATCCGGTTGTGTTGCCGGTTTTCAATTGCGATAACGGCAAGAACATTCACGTCGGCGACAATTTTTTGGCGAATTACAACGTCACGATCCTCGACATTCGCGAAGTGCGCATCGGCGATAACGTCATGATCGGTCCGCACACTCTCATCACGACGATCGGACATCCGCTCAATCCGCGCGGAAGGCGGCAGCATCTCGGCATTGCAACGCCGGTTTCGATCGGCAACGACGTTTGGATCGGAGCCAACGTCACCATTCTGCCGGGCATTACCATCGGCAATAATGTCGTGATTGCGGCGGGCGCGGTCGTAACAAAAGACGTGCCGGATAATTCTCTCGTCGGAGGCGTGCCCGCGAAATTGATCAAAACTCTCGAGAACGATGTCGATTGATATGAACGAACACGCAAAAACCATTCCCGACGGCAAAATTCAAGATTACGTCGACGGCAAATTCCGAAACGACACGCCCGAGGAATATGTCCGTCAAACAATCGAAAAGCGGCTCGTCGATGAACATCGATACAATCCGAGGCAACTCGCCGTCGAATACACTCTGCAACTCGGCTCCCGCAAGCCCCGCGCCGATATCGTCGTGTGGGATCGAAATGCCGCCGAACACTCGCAAAACAACATCAAAATCATCATCGAGTGCAAGCGCGAGAACATCGAGGCGCGCTCCGAAAAAGACGGCGTCGCCCAATTGCAATCGTACATGTCCGCCTGCCCCAATTGCGAGTGGGGCATGTGGACGAACAGCATTCAAAAATTCGTCTTCCGCAAGACGCTCGACTCCGAAGGGCAGATCGCCTTTGAAGAGTACAACGACATTCCGTCCGCCGAAGGCTCGATTGAGGAGATCGATCGACCGACGCGCAAGAGCCTCAAAAATGCCGCCGACGACAATCTCCTGTTCGTCTTCCGCACCTGCCACAATCACATCTATGCAAACGACGGGCTTCAAAAGCAACCGGCGTTTTTCGAGCTGTTGAAGATCATCTTCTGCAAAATCGAAGACGAACGCCGCATTCCCGATCCGCTCGAATTTTTCACCACGTCCAAAGAACGCTCCAATCCCGACGGTCAACTCACCGTGTACAAGCGCATCTCGAAAATCTTCGAGCGCGTCAAAAAACATTACGGCAGGATTTTCGAGCAGAACGATCGCATTAAATTGCAACCGCGCTCGCTGGCGCACATCGTCGCCGAACTTCAGAAATACAGTCTGCTCAACACCGACATCGACATCAAGGGCAAGGCGTATGAAGAAATTGTCGGGGCGAATTTGCGCGGCGATCGCGGCGAGTTTTTCACTCCGCGCAACGTCATGAAGATGGTCGTCGGCATGATTGAACCGCAACTCGGCGAACGCGTACTCGACAGTTCCTGCGGCACCGGCGGCTTTTTGGTTATCGCCATGACTCACGCCATCGAGCTGATCGAACAAAATTTCCGCGCGGAATTCGGCGATCGCTCCGGCTGGGATGATCAAGTCAAGCGCATGTTTAATGAGCGCATTGCCGAAGAAGCCTCGACCAATTACTTCGGCTTCGATCTCAATCCCGATCTCGTCAAGGCGACAAAAATGAACATGGTCATGAACAATGACGGCTCGGGCAATATCCTGCAGACGAACTCGCTCCTGCCGCCGCACGAGTGGTCGGAAGAATTTCGCCGTCGTCTCGCCGATGCGCTCGACATTGAGCCGTCCGCGCTCCGCACTCACAATTCGATCGCGCTCTTCGACGTGATCGTCACCAATCCGCCGTTCGGCAGTAAAATCCCGATCAAAGACGACAACATCTTGCGGCAATTCGAGCTCGCGCACATCTGGAAATTCCATCCCGATCTCAACGCTTGGGAGATGACGAGTCAATTGCAATCGAGCGTGCCGCCGGAGATTCTCTTCATCGAGCGTTGCACGCAATTGCTGAAGCCGGGCGGACGCATGGGCATTGTCTTACCCGATTCAATCCTCGGCTCGCCCGGGCTCGAGTACATTCGCGAGTGGATCATTCGCAATCACCGCATCATCGCCAGCATCGATCTGCACGCCGATACTTTTCAGCCGCGCAACGGCACGCAAACTTCCGTGCTCATTCTGCAAAAAAAATCAGCCGCGACTCCGACGCCCGACGATTACGAAGTGTTTATGGCTCCGGTCGCGCGCGTGGGGCATGACAAGCGCGGCAATCCGACATTCCTGCGCGATGCCGACGGCAATGAAATCCTCGTCGACGGCAAAAAAATCAGTGACGATCAGACGCCGCAAGTCGTTCGCGCCTTCATCGATTGGAAAAAAAAAATCCGCTCCGCGCGGAGTGAGCTGAAATGTTGCGCCGTCAAGTTGTCAGAGATCATCGAGCGCGGCAGACGACTCGATGCCGGTGTCTTCGATGTCGAAGCGCGAAACGCCATGCAACTCGTGCGCGGAGGGAAGTACAAGGCATTTAAAGAAATTGCCGACGCTTATGTTTGCAGTCGCTTTAAAAGAGTTTGGATGCCGAAATCCGATCTGCCGATTTACCAGCCGTCCTCGATAGTTGAAATAAAACCGTCGCCTGACGGTTTCATTTCCGAAAAAACGGAAATCGATATCGATGATTTAAAAGTTCGCAAAGGGCAATTGTTGATGACATGCTCTGGAACGATCGGCAATGTCTCGTACGTGTCTCGAACGCTCGACAGCAAGATTTTCAGTCACGATCTTGTGCGCATCGATGTAAATGCGGAGTGCGCCGCCGGTTTTCTTTACACATTTCTGAAGTCGCGGACGGGGCAGACGCTCATTCGCTCGTGCACGTACGGCGCGGTGATTCCTCACGTTGAGCCGGAGCATTTAGCCGAAATCCCGATTCCCGATCCTCCTTTCGAGTTGAAGCGGCGCATTCACGACTTGATCGTTCAATCTTACGAGCTCCGCGACGAGTCCAACGATCTCCTTGATGAAGCCGAGAGACTGTTGATCGACGCGCTCGAGCTCCCGCCGATCGACCGGTTCCAATCGAAAGGCATGGGCTTTTCCGTCAAATTGAGCAATATCTTTGCGAGTCGGCGTTTAGATGCATCGTATCACGTGCCGATTGTCGATCGGATTGTCGAGCATCTGAAACTACACGCGGCGGAGTTGACGACGGTCGGCGATCGACGCATCAGCCGCAAAGTGATATTGCCCGGGCGTTTCAAGCGCGTCTATGTCGACGAAGGACATGGAATTCCGTTCTTCGGAGGGAGGAGCATCGGAGAGCTCGATCCGTCTGAAAAAAAATATCTGTCAGTCTCTCAACACGAAATAAAAATTCACAACGAACTGATGATCCGCGAAGGCATGATATTAATCACATGCAGCGGGACGATCGGGAAGGTTGTTCTCGTTCCGAGACATTGGGATTCGTGGGCGATGACGCATGACATTATTCGGCTGGTTCCGTCGAGCAAAGACATTGCCGGATATGTGAGTGTTTTTTTGTCAACGGATTATGCGCATGAATTGATACGTCGAAATGCTTACGGTGCGGTCGTCCCTCACATCGAATTACATCACGTCCGCGCGGTGCCGGTGCCGCTGTTGTCGGATCGCTCGGTGCAATCTCGGATCAATGCGCTCGCGCTCGAGGCGAATGAACGACGTTTCGAGGCGTATCAACTCGAGCGGCAGGCGTTGTCGATCATGAATTCGGAAGTTCTCGGGCTCGAATGAAGAATCGCTTCAGCAGTTCCCGACATTGATCTTCCAGTACGCCCGCGCGGATTTCGAGTCGATGATTGAGTGCGGGATGGTCGACGATGTTGAAGATCGAATCGACTGCTCCCGCTCTCGAGTCCGGCGCGCCGTACACCAATCGCCGTACTCGGCTCATTACCAACGCGCCCGCGCACATCGGACACGGCTCGAGCGTCGAGTACAACGTGCAATCGGACAATCGCCGCCGCCCGAGCTTTTCACACGCCGCGCGGATTGCAATCAACTCTGCATGTTGCGTGGCGTCGTTGAGCTCTTCGATGCGATTTCGCGCTTTGGAAATGACGAAGCCGCTCTCATTAACGAGAACGGCTCCGATTGGTACCTCGCCCGCGTCAAATGCTGTCGACGCCTCTTCAAGTGCCATTGACATATATCGTTCGTCCGTCATGAATATCACTCCTATTGCGCGTAAGCGAGCAGTTCGTCGAGTGAGTTCATGCGATAAAACAGCGAGTGCGTGGCGAAGGTGCGGATCTCGAAAGAGTCTGAGTCGCCGACGCTTTTTACTGCCGCCGCTTGACGCCTGACTGCCGAGTTCAAGGTACTCTCGAATTGTTTTTTGTCGCCGTCATTGCCGCCCCGACCGTTTTTGCGGTTGAAGCGTCTGCTTACGTCGTTTTCAATCCCTTTGACGCGTGCGACACGTTCGATCTTTTCAACCATGACTGCCATCTCCTTCCGTAGTTCCGGCGTTCATAACTGTTATCGTCATTCACGCCGCCTTTGTTAAACGAAAAAGTCCCGCCGTTTGATTGGCAGGACTTTTTTAATTCGTAATTAGTAATTCGTAATTCGTAATTAGAGAGTGACGGGGTTTTTAATTACGCATTACGCAT